>NC_009655.1:2100000-2319663 GCF_000017245.1 Actinobacillus succinogenes 130Z | reverse complement strand
TTTTTGAATAACCTTGTTTTCAAGTAATATGTTTTGTTCGCTTTGGCTTTCAGTGCGAATAAAGCGATCAATACAATAATTTTTGATTTAGGTAGACTTAACATGAAACGTACATTTCAACCATCTGTATTAAAACGCAGCCGTACTCACGGCTTCCGTGCCCGAATGGCGACAAAAAACGGCCGCCAGGTTTTAGCCCGTCGTCGTGCTAAAGGTCGTAAAAGTTTATCGGCTTAATGATTAATTTCGCGTGATTAAGCAAAGTTTAAACTTTCATCGGGGGCTACGTTTGTTAGCCCCTGAGCATTTCAGGCACGTCTTTCAAAATCCTCAACGCGCTTCGACACCCGAAGTCACTATTCTTGCTCGTTCTAATTCGGTCGGCAATCCCCGTTTGGGATTAACGGTCGCTAAAAAACACTTAAAGCGCGCTCATGATCGTAATCGCATCAAACGGTTATGCCGTGAAAGCTTTCGCCTTCTGCAGCATGAATTGCCTAATTATGATTTTGTGATTGTGGCAAAAGCGGGGATCGGAAAATTAGATAATTCCACGTTTACGGCAAGTTTGGCTAAATTATGGCAGCGTCACATTCGCTTGGCGAAAAAATCCTCATCAAGCTGATTCGTTTTTATCAGATCGTCATCAGTCCGTTAATCGGACCTCGTTGTCGGTTTGTGCCAACCTGTTCCTGTTACGGTTTAGAAGCGATAAAAACACATGGAGCAGTAAGAGGTGCTTGGCTTACGCTTAAACGTATATTAAAATGTCACCCTTTGAATGCGGGTGGTTACGATCCTGTGCCGCCTAAATCTGACAATCACTCCAAAGAGAACAAAAAATGAATTCCAGCCGTAGCTTATTAGCACTCGCTTTACTTTTTATTTCGTTCCTGGTCTATCAGCAATGGGAAATAGATAAGGCACCAAAACCTGTCGTCCGGGAAACAGCTGTTTCGCAATCCGATACGCCGAACAGCTCATCAGCTTCAACCTCAGCAGTAGACAGTCAGGCAAAAGGCCGAGTCATCACCTTACAAAATGACGTATTCCGGTTAAAAGTGGATACGCTTGGCGGTGATGTGATTGAAAGCGAATTATTGAATTATGCGCAAGAGTTAAACGGTGAAGAACGTTTTACTTTATTAGAAAATAAAGACGGTACAACCTATGTTGCGCAGAGCGGTTTAGTCGGTAAAAACGGTATTGACAGTGCGGCGGGTCGCGCTGATTACCAAGTTAACGGCGATAATTTTGTATTAGCCGAAGGACAGGACGAATTAAGCGTTCCGTTTACCTTTGAAAAAGACGGTGTAATTTATCGTAAAATATTTATGTTAAAACGCGGTTCTTACGATATAGCGGTAAATTATGAAATTCGGAATCAAAGCGATGAAACCATTGAAGTTCAGCCGTATGGTCAGTTGAAGCATACCTTGGTGGAAAGCTCAGGCAGTATGGCGATGCCGACTTATACCGGCGGGGCTTATTCTTCTTCGGAAACCAACTATAAAAAATATAGTTTTGACGACATGAAAGGCGCTAATCTTTCAGTGAATACTAAAGCCGGTTGGGTTGCCGTATTACAGCATTATTTCGTATCCGCCTGGATTCCTAATCAGGATGCGGACAATCAACTTTATACCACCACTAATAACGGTATGGGTTTCATCGGTTTCCGCGGTCCGACCGTGACGGTTCCGGCAGGTGCGACGGAAACGGTAAAAACAGCGCTTTGGACCGGTCCTAAACTGCAAAACCAAATGGGCGAAGTTGCCGAACATTTGGATTTAACCGTAGATTACGGCTGGGCATGGTTTATTGCCAAACCGTTGTTTGCGTTGCTAACCTTGATTCAAAGTTTAGTCAGTAACTGGGGCTTAGCGATTATCGGCGTCACTTTAGTGGTGAAAGCCATTCTGTACCCGTTAACCAAAGCACAATATACTTCCATGGCAAAAATGCGTATGTTGCAGCCTAAATTGCAGGAAATGCGCGAACGCTTCGGTGACGATCGTCAGCGCATGAGCCAGGAGATGATGAAGCTGTATAAAGAAGAAAAAGTGAATCCGTTAGGCGGTTGCTTACCGTTATTGATTCAAATGCCGATTTTCATCGCATTATACTGGACGTTTATGGAAGCGGTGGAATTACGTCATGCGCCGTTTTTCGGTTGGATTCAGGATTTATCGGCTCAGGATCCGTACTATATTCTGCCATTGCTTATGGGCGGCTCTATGTTCTTGTTGCAAAAATTATCCCCGACGCCGGTGGCGGATCCTATGCAACAAAAAGTGATGAATTTTATGCCGGTCATCTTTACCGTATTCTTCCTCTGGTTCCCGGCGGGCTTGGTGCTGTATTGGTTGGTTTCAAACGTGATTACCATCATTCAGCAACAATTAATCTATCGCGGATTAGAGAAAAAAGGGTTACATTCCCGTAAATCCAAATAACGAACAGAATAAAGGCATCAAAACGATGCCTTTATTTATTTTATGAATACGGTTAACGAATTAAAAAACGTTGCATTTTTTGACCGCACTTTACCGACGGTATTTTACGACGCAATTAGTCTCGGAAATTATTAAACTGGAACGGTTGACCGAGATCGGCGCCTTTCACTAATTGAATCACAGATTGTAAATCATCGCGGGATTTACCCGTTACACGTACCTGTTCGCCTTGAATTTGGGTTTGTACTTTTAATTTACTGTCTTTGATAAGCTTGGTAATTTTTTTCGCTATCTCGGTTTCGATGCCTTGTTTTAATTTTATTTCCTTTGAATATAGTTTACCGTGATGTTCGCTTTCAGCCGGAATATCCAACGAGGTGCTGTCGATACCGCGCTTCACGCAAGCGCCGATGAGAATCTCGATGAGCTGTTCCAATTGGAAATCCGATTCGGTCGTAACTTTAACGGTTTCATTTTTTTCGTTTAATTCGATTACCGCTTCCACGCCACGAAAATCATAACGCGAACTTAAGGCGCGATTAGCGTTTTCGACGGCGTTATTCACTTCGTGCATGGTAATTTCCGATACAATATCAAATGAAGGCATGAACTTTCTCCTTTTTTAATTTTTAAGCTGTTGGACTTTATCGTTCGCGCTGAGCAAGCAGAGCAGTCCCGTTAAGTCCGCAAAGTTTACCATAACTTGCGCTTGCTGTTGAACTTTGGGCTTGGCATGGAATGCCGCTCCTAAATTTGCCACCGCCATCATGGCTAAATCATTAGCGCCGTCGCCGACGGCGACGGTATTCTGTAAATCGACACCGAATTCCTGCGCCAGCGATTTCAGGGTGTTCGCTTTGTATTGTGCGTGTACGATATCGCCTTTGACATGACCGGTCAGCTTACCGTCGATAATTTCAAACTGATTGGATATCGCCGCATCCAGCGCCAGCGTTTCTTTCAGATAATCGGCGAAATAGGTAAATCCGCCGGAAGCAATAGCGACTTTCCAATTTTGCCGCTTTAAGGCGGCTACGGTCTCCCGTAATCCTTCCATTAACGGCAGTTTTTCGCGTACTTGGCTTAATATCTGTTGCGGTGCGCCTTTTAAGGTACCGACCCGGCGGCGTAAACTTTGTTCAAAGTCCAATTCACCGCGCATTGCGGCGGCAGTGATGGCGGAAACTTCATCGCCGGTGCCCGCCAGTTTGGCGATTTCGTCGATACATTCGATTTTAATCGCCGTGCTGTCCATATCCATCACTAACAAGCCGGGCTGACTTAAGCGTACGTGAAAATCAATCAAGGCGGCGTCTAACCGTAATTCATGGGCATATTCCACGTAACGGCGCTCGAATTGTCCCCGCAGCAAAACCACCGTATTTTTATCGATATGCCAGCAATCGAAAATGATAAAATTTTGACCGCACTTTGCCTGAAAATCCGTTAACTCGGATAAATTTAATGCGGTACCGAATAAAATAAAATAATCTTTTCCTTGGTCGGCTTGCCCGGATAAAAGTGCGGAGGGAAACGGCGAATATTTTTGAATAATGCTTTGCATGGCGTTCCTGTAGATTTGATCCTGTAATTTTAGAAATGGTACAATCATACATATTCTCAAATTTTAGGTAAAGAATTTGCAACTCGTTAAAGAAAAAATTCTGAAATCGGCATTGTTGACGGTGATTATCGCTTTATGCGCTGCGGTGATGGCGCTGATTTTATTCGGCGTTAAACAATTTCAAACGGGCTCTCAGCTGGCCGGTGTTAATCAGGTGGCGAATCTGTCGCATTTATTGGTGCGTCAGCAAACCAATTTGTTTTCAATGTTGTTGCAAAATAATGCGAACGGCGCAACGCTGACGGAAAGTCTGGATAAACTTATTAATGACGATATGGTGCTGGATGCGTCGTTGTATGCCAATAACGGAGAATTACTGGCGCAAAGTACGGCATCGCTGAATCTTCGTCGACGTTTGGGATTGGGAGCGGATGAAAGCGAGCGGGTGCAGCAGATTGTGGAACCCATTTATGCGGAAAATTCGGTAATCGGTTTTTTGCGCGTCAGTTTTGACGGTAGATATGGACAGGCGACCCAAAGTAAAGTGAGCCAGTTGTTTCATCATTTGTATGGTGAATTGATTATAGTTTTTCTGGTAGGCGCGCTACTGGCGAGCTCGGTACATTATTTTCTGGGGCATTACCGCCGTATTCGCCGACGTAATCATGAAGCGACGGCAGAAATTGTTAAGTCGACTAAATTAACGGGCAATAGTTATCATCGCCGCCGCCGTTTATGGCGCAGGTAATAAAAATTAACCGCACAAGAAAAAGTGCGGTTAATTTTTATCAGTTTCTAAATTATGCTAATTTTTTGATTTGAGCAGATAATTTAGATTTGTGGTTTGCAGCTTTGTTTGCATGAATTAAGCCTTTAGACGCCATACGGTCTACTACTTTTTGCATTTCTAAGAATGCGGCCTGAGCTGCTGATTTTTCACCTGCTGCAACTGCGGCATATACTTTTTTGATATATGTACGCATCATTGAACGTTGACTTGCGTTGTGTTGACGGCGTTTTTCAGATTGAACCGCGCGTTTTTTTGCTGACTTGATATTAGCCAAGGTCAAACTCCTACGAATTTCAGTTAAATATGATTTAAAATTTTGTTGATTTTCGGTGAGACACAACCGAATGTTTCCACCGTTTTAAGGTGCCGCATTAAGCCATTCGCGACGAGATCAACGATGTGGGCGAGATTTTAGCAGTTTTTTTCATCGGAATATAGCTTAAAAATTAATTTTCTATAAAATTAACGCAATTTTTATTGTTAACGGAATACTGTTTTGAGTAAACGACTTTTAAAATCAAGCCTGTTGGTGAGCATCATGACATTATTATCCCGCGTATTGGGTTTAGTGCGAGATGTGGTGATAGCCAATATCATCGGGGCGGGCGTCGCGGCGGATGTGTTTTTATTTGCCAATCGTATCCCTAATTTTTTACGTCGCCTGTTTGCGGAAGGAGCCTTTTCTCAGGCGTTTGTGCCGGTGTTAGCGGAATACCAAAAGGCCGGTGACGTAGACAAAACACGGGAATTTATCGCTAAAGTATCGGGGACCCTGGGCGGATTGGTTTCCGTCGTGACATTACTGGCAATGATCGGTTCGCCGGTAGTCGCCGCTATTTTCGGGACAGGGTGGTTCGTGGATTGGCTGAATGACGGTCCTAACGCCGATAAATTTACTCAGGCTTCACTGCTGCTGAAAATTACTTTTCCTTATTTATGGTTTATCACATTTGTGGCGCTATCCGGTGCGGTGCTGAATACTTTGGGTAAGTTCGGCGTGATGTCCTTTTCACCGGTATTGTTGAATATTGCCATGATTGCCACCGCACTTTTGTTGGCTCCGCATATGGATAATCCGGATTTAGCCCTTGCCATCGGGATTTTTATCGGGGGGTTATTGCAGTTTTTATTTCAACTGCCGTTCCTGAAGCGGGCCAAGCTATTGGTTAAACCCAAATGGGCATGGAACGATGAAGGCGTGAAGAAAATCCGCACACTGATGATTCCCGCATTATTCGGGGTGTCCGTCAGCCAAATCAATCTTTTGCTGGATACATTTATTGCCAGTTTCCTGATGACGGGTTCTATCAGTTGGCTGTATTATTCCGACCGATTACTGGAATTTCCTCTCGGCTTGTTCGGCATCGCCATTTCCACTGTGATTTTACCCACACTGGCACGTCAGCATGCCGACTGTACGGATAATGCGGCGCAGGGCGTAACTGATTTTCGTCAAACCATGGATTGGGGCGTGCGAATGATTTTATTGTTGGGCGTGCCTGCCGCTACCGGTATTGCCGTATTGGCGCAGCCCATGCTGTTAACCCTGTTTATGCGCGGGCAATTTATGCTGAGCGACGTACAGGCGACTTCACATGCGCTGTGGGCGATTAATACCGGATTATTGAGTTTTATGCTGATTAAAATTTTGGCGAACGGTTATTATGCCCGTCAGGATACGAAAACGCCGGTGAAAATCGGCATTATCGCCATGGTGAGCAATATGGCGTTTAATCTATTGGCGATTCCGTTCAGTTATGTGGGATTAGCCATGGCATCCGCTATGTCGGCGACCTTGAATGCTTATTTGCTTTATCGCGGATTAGCAAAACAGGATGTTTACCATTTCAGTAAGCAAAGTGCGGTTTTTTTCTTAAAGGTTTTGACAGCGGCAGGCGTAATGGGCGGATTGGTTTGGCATTTCAGTCCAAGTCTGGAAGTGTGGCATGCTATGAAATTCCTCACCCGCGTGCATTGGCTGGCATGGCTGATTATTTTGGCGGCGGTCAGTTATGCCGTGTGTCTGGTGTTGTTAGGCGTGCGAAAACATCATTTAGCGGCGCGTAGTTAAAATACCATAATGCAAAAAGTGCGGTCAATTTTTAAAATGTTTTTAAACTTGACCGCGCTTTCGTATATGCGCTTATAGAATCTGATAAATTAAGCGTCGATACCTTCGAATAACGCCGTGCTTAGGTAACGTTCTGACGCGGAAGGTAAAATGACTACGATTAATTTGTCGGCAAATTCCGGTAATTTAGCCAGACGTTCCGCCGCTGCGACGGCTGCGCCGGACGAAATGCCTGCCAAAATGCCTTCTTCCGCCATTAAACGGCGGGCTGTGGCAATCGCATCGTCACTGGTTACGGTTTCAACGCGATCGATTAAACTTAAATCCAGGTTTTTAGGAATGAAGCCGGCACCGATACCTTGAATTTTGTGCGGACCGGGTTTCAGTTCTTCCCCTTTTAAGGTTTGTGTAATCACCGGGCTTTCCGCCGGTTCCACTGCAACGGCTGTGATTTGTTTACCTTTGCCTAATTTGATGGCGCGGGTGATACCGGTAATCGTACCGCCGGTGCCGACGCCTGCGACTACGACATCCACTTTTCCTTCCGTATCTTCCCAAATTTCAGGTCCGGTGGTTTGTTGGTGAATAGCCGGATTTGCCGGGTTTTCAAATTGCTTTAACATGATATAACGATTCGGATCGCTTGCTACGATTTCTTCCGCTTTGGTAATTGCGCCCTTCATACCTTTCGCCCCTTCGGTGAGCACCAGATTAACCCCTAAACCGCGTAATAAACGTTTACGCTCGGTACTCATGGTTTCCGGCATGGTTAAGGTTATTTTGTAACCGCGGGCCGCCGCGACATAAGCTAAAGCAATCCCGGTATTACCGCTGGTGGCGTCAACGATTTCTTTGTCCTTAGTCAATGTCCCGTCTTTTTCTGCCTGCCAAACCATATTCGCACCGATACGGCATTTTACGCTGAAGCTCGGGTTGCGTCCTTCGATTTTAACAACGATGTTGCCGTTTTGACCGAAGTGTTGTAAACGCACGAGCGGGGTATGACCGATGGAATATGAGTTGTCTGCATAAATTGTCATGTGAAAATCTCCTTGAAGGGGGCTGTTTAATATGGTGTGTATTTTTAGCATAGCCGGTTATAGAAAAAAAAGATTTATTTGATCTATTTTATAACGAAAAGCTATTAATGATTTGTCACTTTCTTGCTCGTGCAAGAAAGTAACCAAAGAACACGCCCCGGTTTTGCCGCTTTTCCTTTTTTATACGAGATTTTTTTAACGAAAAGTTTGGATGTCTACGCACCCGAAACTTTTCTAAAAATCCCGTATAAAAAAGGGCGTCAAAAACGGGGAAAAAGAGATTTTAGTGACAAAGTGCGGTCGGTTTTTGGGGCGTTTTGGATATTAAAATACCCGCTTGAGAGCGGGTATTGAATGGGAGCTTTTGATTATTTCACACGGGATACGTATTCGCCGGAGCGGGTGTCCACTTTGATGACTTCGCCGATTTGGATAAAAAGCGGAACGCGGACGACTGCGCCGGTGCTTAATGTTGCCGGTTTGCCTCCGGTGCCGGCAGTGTCGCCTTTCAGACCCGGGTCGGTATCTACAACTTCTAATTCCACAAAGTTTGGCGGAGTAACGGAAATCGGGGAACCGTTCCATAATGTTACGATACATTCCGCTTGGTCCAATAACCATTTTTCCGCTTCGCCGACCGCTTTGGCGTCCGCAGAATATTGTTCGAAAGTTTCAGGATGCATGAAATACCAGAACGCTTCGTCTTTGTATGAATAGTTCAGATTTAAATCCATAACGTCCGCCGCTTCAACCGAAGTACCGGATTTGAAGTTTACATCCAATACTTTACCGGAAATTAATTTGCGAATACGGGTACGAGTGAATGCCTGACCTTTACCCGGTTTAACGAATTCGTTTTCGATGATGACGCAAGGTTCGCCGTCCTGCATAAATTTTAGACCCGGTTTGAAGTCAGTGGTAGTATATGAAGCCATATTATCCTCAATTTGATGTAGAGCTTATTAGAAAGTGTATATTTTAACTCAAAATATCCCTGTTAGAGAAGAACCAAAACAAGAAAATTGGCTGGAAGTTCTGGCTAATGCGGTTTCCGATCCTGTAGAACTGTTAAAAATGTTGAATTTATCGGCACAATTCAGCAAACGGGATTTCGCCGCCCGCAAGCTTTTTCCCCTGAGAGTGCCGATTCCGTTTATTACCAAAATGGAAAAAGGCAACCCGCAGGATCCGTTGCTGTTACAGGTTATGCTCTCTCATCAGGAATTTTTATATGCGGAAGGGTTCAATAAGGATCCGCTGGAAGAACAAAAAATGCCGGCGCCCAATATTCTGCACAAATATCATAACCGATTATTATTTATGGTAAAAAATGCTTGTGCGGTAAATTGTCGTTACTGTTTCAGACGGCATTTCCCTTATAATCAAAGCCAGGGAAATAAAGCTAACTGGCGTCAGGCGATCGAATACATTGCGGAAAATCCGCAAATCGAAGAAGTGATTTTTTCCGGCGGAGATCCGTTAATGGCGAAAGATCACGAACTGGATTGGTTGATTAAACAATTGGAAACCATTCCGCATTTACAACGTCTGCGTATTCATTCCCGCCTGCCGGTGATGATTCCGCAACGAATTACGTCTGCGTTGTGCCGAATGTTGCAAAACTCACGGCTGAAAGCGGTGTTGGTAACGCATATTAACCATCCCAATGAAATTGATGATGTACTGGCACAAGCGATGGTACGGTTAAAGCAGGCTCGGGTAGAGTTGCTTAATCAGTCCGTATTGCTGAAAAATGTGAACGACAATGCGGCGGTTTTGAAAACACTGAGCGATAATTTGTTTGAAATCGGCATTTTGCCTTATTATCTGCACCTGCTGGACAAAGTGGAGGGGGCGGCTCATTTTTATGTGTCCGATGAAAGTGCGGTCAAAATTTATCGTGATTTACAGGCGACGACATCCGGTTATCTGGTGCCGAAGTTGGCGCGGGAAATTGCAAATGAGCCGAATAAAACTTTGTATTCGGGATAGGGATCCGATAGAATACCCTTAATTTCGACCGCACTTTTCAGGTGCTTGATTTCAGTTTTTAATGCCGAGGTATATCGTGGAAAATACGCCCAAAAATGATTCTGCCAATCAAAACGAATTGGATTTAGGTCTCAATTCAAATGAACCGGTTACACCGAGAAAAGCAACGACAAATGAACCGTCTTTTTTAAATAAATTATTCAAGAAAAAAGAAACGGCAACTAACCCGTTTGCCGAACGTCGTGAACCGACTTTTGGCACGGAGAAAGTCAATGCAACGCTTAACCCGGGTGAAGTGGTGAAATCCGTGGCGGCTTCCATGAATAACAATCCGAGCAATAACGCAAACGGCGTTAATCCGCAACAACCGACCGCAACAGCAAGCAACATCGCACAAGGTTATAGCGCACCGACTTATTCCTCCTCTCCAAATTCACAACCGAAAGAGGCGACATCGGCCCGAGGCAATGATTCAGTGCAAACGGAAAATGTAAATTATGCCGATGAATCCGGCACAAATAAAAAAACGGTAACATCCAAAACCTCCTTTAAAAATCCGGAAGATTGGAAGGTTATGCAAAAATTGCCGCACAAACATCGTCGTTTGTTTCTGGCTATTGCAGCAGCCGTGGTGATTTTAGCGGCATTATTGCTGTTAAAACCACGTTCCGAAACAGTGGAAGACTTCCAGGCGAACAGTAACGGCAATACCATGCCTATTGAATTCCAGTCGTTAGATCCGAATAAACCGTTGGAAAATACGGAAACGGCGAACGCCGATACTGTTGCGCCGTCGCCGGATGTGAATGCGCAAGCTGATAATAGCCGACCGAACGAGCAAGCGACTCAAGCGGCTTCTAATGCGGTAACGAATGCGGTGTCTGTCGCGACGGGTGCGTACAATACGGTCAACCAGTCCGCCGAATCTGCGACGGCTGCGAACCTACCGGCGGCTAATACGGTGTCGGCGGCAAATTCTGTAATCAACAACGCAGATCATCAGGCTCAATTAAAAGCGGCGGAACAAACGCGTTTAGAAAAAGCCCGCGAAGCACAACGTAAAGCGGAACAACAGGCGCAAGCCGTGAAGTTAAAAGCTGAGCAACAAGCAAAAGAAAAAGCCCGTTTAACGCAACAACAAGCGCAGACGAAAGCCCAGCCGGCCAAAACGCCGGTAGTCGATGCCAAACCGGCGGGAAATAAAGCGGTTGCCCGTCAATCTAAAGCCGTTAACGGTTCGTCAAAAACCTTGACGATTCCGTCCGGTACGTCGCTGTTTCAGGTTTTCCGTACGAACGGATTGGATATTCGCGATGCGAATGCTATGACTAAAGCGAGCGGTGCAAATAACGTATTAAGCAGCTTTAAGGCAAATGATAAAGTTCAGGTTGCCACCAACGGTGAAGGTCGGGTAGTTACCATGCGCTTATCCGACGGTTCGGTCTTTACTCGTCAGTCGGACGGCACTTATAAATACAGCAAATAGGAAAAACAATTGTGAAAACGACCGCACTTTTTTTGTCAGCCTTGCTTCTGTTGGGATGTTCTCATAATATCCTTCCTAAGCCTGTTGAGGCGAAACCGAAACCGCAAACGGCAATGTTAAACAAAACCAAACAAACCGGTGTCGCCACTCGTTATGTTTGTAAAGATGATAAAGAAGTGCGGGTCATACACGAGAAAGTGCTGACCAAAAAATCGACAAAGAACGTAGAAACCATTTATTTAACTTTCGGACAGGTGACGGAAAAATTAAAATCTACCATATCCGCAAGCGGGAAAGTTTACACTAACATTCATCTACGCTGGATTGAACGCGTAGGGGGAGCAAATACGCTGACCAATAGTGTCGGTGTGATTTTAGCGGATGTATGTGTCGCGCAGTAGACCTGTTGAACCCATAAAGAACGCCCCAAATATACTGTTGTAAATTAATTAAAAAAACAGCGATATTAATGTTGTTTAATAAATGATTTTTTATGTGCCGACGCGGGCGAACTAAGAATAGCTCGGCGAAGGTGTTTTCGTTTGTGCCTATTACGGTATCGTAAATCCAAATCCAAATTTTAGTCTTTTTAAAAACAGTCATTTTATTATTGAATATGCAAATAAGAATTGTTATTATTGAACTAAAATTCCGAGTGTTTTAGTCGGGTATATTGAAGCGAATATGACGTTGAGCCGAATTTAAAACCTTAGATGACCGTAAGCGATGGAAATAAAGAACAAGTTGCCGGTTATCAAGGATAGTCTCAGAAATTTTTTGCACACCAGAAAACCAAACAGGAGTCAACCATGTTAAAAAACATCGAAAAAGCAACCGTATTAAATTTAGCCGATCAAATCGCTTTTCACGAAGGGCAGGTAAGCAGTAAAACTCTGGCGCAGAATAAAGGGGCGGGGTTAACGTTATTCAGTATTCCGCAAGGTGAGGGGATTAGCGCACATAAAGCGCCGGGCGATGCGTTAGTAACGGTGTTGGAAGGGAAGGCGCGCATTACGATTGATCAAACGGATTATGAAGTTTCAGCAGGAGAAAGCATTGTCATGCCCGCCAATATTCCGCATGCGCTGTACGGTATTGAAAACTTCAAGTTCTTTTTAACCGTCGTATTTCCGCGTCCGGAAGAAAAATAATTTCATTAGAACATATATTGATACGATGCCGATATGAATCGTATTCCGTACCTAAAAGGTTAACTGAATACAGGTTGCAGGGGCAATCCCATTGTGCCCACGTGCTGCTTTATTCCGTCATCCTCGGCGAACGCCTGCAATTGAACGAAGCCCAACGCGATACCCTCTGTACCGTCGCGGTTTTCCACGACAGCCAAAGACAAGACGATAGTTACGACACCGGTCACGGTGGGCGAGCCGCCGTCTATTACCGCCGCTACTGTGAAACGCATGAATTATTCGTGGATGATACCGCTGTCGCTCTGATGAAATATCACGATCGTAACGACGATTTCGGCATCGCTGGAATTGAAAAATACCTGCCGAATACGGCGGAGGCGACATTCCTTTATCAAATCTTCAAAGACGCCGACGGTCTCGACCGTTTTCGCCTGGGCGAACAATATTTTGACCCTCGGTATCTGCGCACCGACGCTGCCCGGGAATTGACGGAATTTGCACGGGCGTTGGTAGCGGAGAGTGAAACGGTGCTTGCGACAGACTGATAATAAATGCCGATAAGGGACGCCGCCGACGCCATAGCACGGCTGACCATAGGCCTGGGAGGCTCCCCGCCTGCCGTGGCAGTGAAACTACCGGTTTTCGCCGCGGTTAAAAAGGCTTTGACCGCTAAAATACCGTTCATTTTTTTCTGATATTTGTTTCATAAATTGAAATAATCAAATTCAAAAAACGTGGTTTTTTCCAATTTTTATTTCAGTATAATACACCGCATTCCCCCGCTGAGCGCGCTCGGTTTCGACGGCAAAACTTTACAAGATCGTGACGAAAAATAAGGAAAACAGCATGAAAAAATTATTGATTTGTACCGCCGTGTCGGCAAGCATGGCATTGTCGGGCTGCCAAACCGCATCCGCCGAAGCGGGTCGCAACCAAACCGTCGCACAGGCTGCCGTGCAAACGCAGGTAGAACGCAACAAAGCCAATGCCTTGGCCTTTTACGAAATGGCGTTCAACCGGCACAAAGTGCAAGAAGCGACGGAAAAATACGTCGGCGAACCCTATTTGCAGCACAACCCTGACGTTGCGGACGGCGGTCAGGCGTTTATCGATGCGTTCGTACCGTTTTTGAACAAGCACCCGAAATCCAAGGCCGAAATCAAACGCGTAATGGCGGACGGCGATTTGGTGATGCTGCACGTGCACAGCACCATGGATGAAAAAGACCGCGGCGAAGCAGTGGTGGATATTTTCCGTTTTGACGAAAACGGCAAAATCGTCGAACACTGGGACGTAATCCAGCAAGTGCCGGAAAAAACCGCCAGCGGCCGCTCAATGTTTTAATTTGACTTAACGAGGAATCCGACATGAAAAAAATCGCAATCATCGGCGCAAACGGCCAAGCCGGCAGCAAAATCGTAGACGAAGCTTTACTGCAAGGCTACGACGTGACCGCCGTCGTGCGCAACCCGGCGTACCAAAACGAGAAAACGAAAGTGATCTGCAAAGACATCATGAGCCTGGAAAAAAGCGATTTGGCCGGCTTTGACGCAGTCATCACCGCATTCGGCACCTGGAGCGAAGAGACCCGCCACCTGCACACCGACGGGCTGATGCACCTGGCCGATTTGTTAAGCGGTACGTCGACCCGATTGCTGGTGGTCGGCGGCGCAGGCGGGCTTTACACCGACGAGAGCCACACCACCCGCCTGCTCGATACCCCCGATTTCCCCGAAGCCTACAAACCGACCGCCACCGCGATGTCGAAAGGCCTGGCCGCGTTGGGAAAACGAGACGACGTGCGATGGACCTATCTCTCCCCCGCGGCGGAATTCGAGGCGGACATGCCGCGAACCGGTAAATACATCACCGCGGGCGAAGTCTTCACCGTCAACGACAAAGGCGAGAGCGTCATCAGCTATGCGGATTATGCGATTGCGATGATCGACGAGCTCAAAAACGAACAATTCGTCCAAAAACGCTTCAGCGTGCTGGGGGTTTAAAACCCTGCGATTATTTCCGCTTAGGCGACGAATAGTCCGAAAAATACCCGTTCCGGAATATACCGATGAGCGGATGTTAAACCTTGAAAAGCGCATCCGGTAAGAGAGCAATTCGGTAAAGTTCCGGAAAAATCCGACCGCTTATTGAGCCGTTTTCAAAAGTCGGATAGGTTAATTTATCTAAATATTGAGCTTTGTATTGTGCAGGGTTCAGTCTTTCTAACATGTTCATCCATTCTTTTGTATCGTAAAACACACTTTGGTCTCTGCGAATTATCGGGCAATCGGTCGGTTTTAGGAAATGCTTTTAGTCAATTGATGACAGGGTGCATGAGAAATGTTATGACGTTGAGCAACTTCACGGAGACCGAAATCTTACTCGGTAATCAGTTTGATAACGTTTAAACGAAATGGATAAGAATGAGACATCATCTGCACTTCCAATCAGATGTTCTACCTTTAGGGTGTAGATCAAGCTGAAAACGGTATTTTTGTTTTCCGCTCCCAACCATCACGCTGGGTGATACCTGACTATCAATATTATCGATTTGAAATGATATGTTCGCTCTTCTATAATTTAACCATTTATCGGTTATCCCTTTTTAAATCAACAAGGAGCAAGCAACAATGACCCATCCCGTAAAATCCTATGCCGCATTCAGCGCCACCACCCCTTTAAAACCCCATGATTTTGAGCGTCGCGACCTGCGTGAAGACGACGTGTTAATCGATATTCTGTATTGCGGCGTGTGCCATTCCGACCTGCACACCGCCCGCAACGACTGGGGCTGGACGCACACTTACCCGATCGTACCCGGCCACGAAATCATCGGCCGCGTCGCCCAAACCGGCAGCAATGCCAAAAAATTCAAAGTCGGCGACTTGGTGGGCGTGGGCTGCATGGTCGATTCCTGCCGCACCTGTTCGCCTTGCCAGCGCGGTTTGGAACAATACTGCGAAGAAGGCAACACCGGCACCTACGGCAGCCATGACCGCCACGACGGCAGCCTGACCCAAGGCGGCTACAGCACGGCGGTAGTGGTGAGCGAAGATTTCGTGCTGCGCGTTTCCGAAAAACTGGACACCAAAGCCGTCGCCCCGCTGTTGTGTGCCGGTATCACCACCTATTCGCCGCTCAAACACTGGAACGTGGGCAAAGGCTCGAAAGTGGGCGTGGTCGGCCTCGGCGGCCTCGGCCACATGGCGGTCAAACTGGCCAAAGCGATGGGCGCGGAAGTGACCCTCTTCACCCGATCCGCCGGCAAATCCGACGACGCTTTCCGCTTGGGCGCAAGCCGCGTGGTGCTTTCCACCGACGAAGCGCAAATGAAAGAAGTCGCCAACACCTTTGACGTGATTATCGACACCGTGCCATACACCCACGACTTGAAACCTTACATCCCGACCCTGGCCTTGGACGGCACCTTGGTGCTGGTCGGCTTGGTAGGCGAACTGGAGCAGACCATCAACACCGTACCGATGATTATGGGCCGCCGCTCCGTCGCCGCCTCTGTCATCGGCGGCATTCCGGAAACGCAGGAAATGCTGGACTTCTGCGCCGAACACGACATCGTGCCGGATGTGGAAATGATCGACATGCAAACCATCAACGAAGCCTACGAACGCATGCTCAAATCCGACGTGAAATACCGCTTCGTGATTGATATGGCGAGTTTGAAACAATAAGGTTTTGTGTTAACGACAGGCCGTCTGAAAGATTGATTTCAGACGGCCTTTCTGTTTTTGAAAACCGGTTTGCAAGCGGTCGGATTTTTCCGGAATTTTGCAAAAACGTTTTGAAAAACCGTTTTCGGGTATTTTTCTAATCCCTAATCTCTCTGTCCGTTGTTCATCTCTTTTTCAAAGCGGAACATTTCATCGGGCATGGTGTCGTGCCGCCGGTTGTCGGAGTGCGCTCGGTCGCGGTAAAACGCCACGATGTGAAAGCCGCATTTCAGGTAAAAATGGATATTGCGTTTTTCAAAATAGGGGGTGTGGGTTTCCCAGGTTTCGGTTTGCGGGTAGCGTTGTTCGATCAGCTTCCACGCCTGTTGCCCGATGCCTTTGCCGTGTTTTTCAGTGCGGATGAAAAACAGTTCCAATTCATTGCGCTGCGTTTGCGGGTCGATTTTGACCACCGCGCCGCCGACCGGGTCGCCGTTTTGTTCAATCAGCAGGCTTTCCGCTTTTTTGCCCTGCATGGCGGATTCGATTTCTCCGCGGCTGATGATCTCTTCGCCGTCTTGCAACGAATCCTGCACCGCCTGACGGAAAGCCTGCTGCAAAGCGGTAATAAACCATTCGTGCTTTTCGGCGGGCAAGGGTTTGATATTAAGCATATTTTTTCCTTTACTGTAGGTTGAGGCCGTCTGAAAGACAGTATTGAAAACGGTTTTCAGACGGCATCGGATTATTGCCGTTCGCCCAGCTTTCTGTCTTCCGCCGTCACCGAGGTCAGTTTCGCCAGTTTCGGTGCCAGCCAATTGCGGGCATCGTCCATCAGCGAGTAGATCACCGGCACGAAAATCAGGCTGAGCAGGGTAGAGGCAATCAGGCCGCATATTACGGCGACGGCCATCGGGGCGCGGAAGGCCGCCCCGGAGCCGCTGGCCAGGACGGCGGGTACCATCCCCGCCACCATGGCGATGGTGGTCATGATGATCGGGCGGGCAAGGCAAGAGTTTGACTGGCTCGCCAACACGCCCGATGCGTGGATTTGGCACGGGGTCAATCCTGCCGACACCGCCAATATCGTCAAACGGCTAAACGGGCTGAACCGAGACGGCATTTGGCGGCCGTTCGGTTATGCCAACTTTGTGGAACTGCTGGAAAACCCGAACGAACCCGCCCGTCTTTACAACAATATTTACCTGCGTGGCGGAGCAAACGGCTTGCGGGAATTTTGGCAGGAACAGCAGGCACAAGGGCTGTCGCACGTTACCCTCAACCTCAAACCCGGCACCCGCCCCGCCGGTGAAGTGCTGCACGATTTGGCGGAAAACGTGTTGGCGAAGTTATAAACGCAAAAACACCGCTTGCAGGCTGCAAGCGGTGGTTTTTTATGAAAATTTTTCAAAACGGTTTTCAGGCTGCCCGAACGCTACTCCCTTAACGCAGAAAGCACCGTTTCAAAGGCTTTGGAGTGGTGTTTTCGGCTGGGGTAGTAGGCATAAAGCGGTTCGTAAGTCATACGGTATTCGCCCAGCACTTCCACCAGCTCGCCCGATTTCAATTCTTTTTCCACCATAAAATACGGCATAAACCCGATGCCCAAGTGATGTTTGATTGCAGGCAGGGGATTGCTGTTGAGCAAAAGCTGTCCTTTGGGAGTATAAGATACCGGCTTGCCCTTAATCCGAAAATCCCACGCAATCGGCCGGCGGTCTGCCGCTAAGCGTAAAGCAATCAGGCGGTGATTGTCCAAGTCTTTGATATGTCGGGGGATGGGTTTGTCGGCAAGGTATCGGGGGCTGGCGACAATGGCTGTCGTCAAAGGCGGGGAAACTTTAACCGCCACCATATCTTTTGCCACATCATCGCCTATTCGCACGCCCATATCAAAGCCTTCGCCGACGATGTCCACAAAACGGTTTTCGCTGTGCAGTTCAATCTGAATATGGGGAAAGCGGCTCAAAATCGGGGCGAGTTTGGGCAAAACCGCCATTTCTATGGCAACCTGACTGGCGTTAATGCGTACCGTCCCCATCGGCGTGTCTTGATTTTCTTCAAGTTTTTGTACCGATAAATCAATGGCTTGCAGGTAGGGCGAAATGTCGTTTAACAGGCTTAATCCTTCGGGCGTGGGCGAGACACTTCGGGTGGTTCGGTTGAGCAGGCGGATATTCAGACGGTTTTCCAGATTACTGACACAATGCGACACCGCCGAAGCGGAAATGCCGAGTTTTTCGCCGGCTTTGGTAAAGCTTTTGTGTTCGACAACCAAGACAAAGGTGCGTAAGTCGTTTAAGTTTTGCATAAAGATGATTGAGTTGAGAGTTTCTCACTATTATAGCAAATTTGTGAATTAAATTCACAAGTTCATCAAATTTTGCCTACTAATAAAATGCAATGCTATCGGTTATTATGTACTCATATCTTGTTTTATAAGGAGAAAAATATGTCGCTCTCACGTAGAAATTTGTTAAAAAGCAGCGGGGTGCTGGGGCTGGGTGTTGCGGTGTCCGCCGGTTCCGGCGTTCTGACGGCGGGTAAGGCTTTTGCCGACAACCAATCTCCAAAGCCGACTCGAACCCCGCTAAATCAAAGAAAATTGGGCAAATTTACCGTATCGGCTTTGGGCTTGGGCTGTCAGGGCTTCGGACAGAATATGTACGGCGTGCCGGAACCCGCCAAAGAGCAGTCTGTTAGGGTTATCCGCCAAGCCTTTGACCACGGCGTTACGTTTTTTGACACCGCCGAAGCCTACGGGCCGTTTAAAAGTGAGGCGATTGTGGGCGAAGCAATCAAACCGTTCCGCAAACAAATTGTACTGGCAACCAAATACGGTTGGGACATTGACCAAGCCACAGGACAACGCACGGGCAAGGTAAACAGTAAGCCTGCCCATATCAAGCGGGTGGTGGACAATATGCTCAAACGCCTGCAAACCGATTATATCGATTTGCTCTATCAACACCGTGCCGACCCCGAAGTTCCCGTAGAAGAGATTGCAGGGACGATGCAGGAGCTGATGAAAGCCGGCAAAATTTTAGGTTACGGATTGTGCGAAGTTTCACCGCAAACCATCAGAAAAGCCCATGCCATCGCCCCGATTACTGCCGTTCAAAGCGAGTATTCCCTGCTGTTTCGCGGGCGTGAAAACGATGTGTTGCCTGTGTGTCGTGAATTGGGTATCGGCTTTGTGCCGTGGTCTCCGTTGGGAATGGGGACTTTGGCGGGCTATGTCAATGAAAATACCCGCTTTGCCGATGACCCCAGCCAAGATTTGCGTGGCATTTTGCCCCGTTTTGCCCCTGAAAATTTAGCCCAAAATGCCAAACTGTTTGTCTTAATCCGCAAATGGGCAGACCGAAAAGTTTGTACGCCTGCCCAGTTTTCACTGGCGTGGTTGTTGGCTCAATATGACGGCATCGTGCCGATTGCCGGCACAACCAAAGGTTTTCATTTAATGGAAAATCTGGGAGCAAACGATATTGTATTTACCGATAGCGAATTACAAGCGTTCCGCAACGAATTGGAGCAAATCCAAATCACGGGCGAACGCCTGCCCGAAGCCATTTTAAAATTCTCAGAAGTCCGATAGGAGGATAAACCATGCAAAACATCACCTTATCCAACAGCGTATCCATGCCCGTTTTGGGTTTCGGCACTTTTCAGATTCCGCCCCAGCCTATCAATTTTACTCTATCTAATCAAAATAATCCCTTTCCATTACAATGTTGGAGTTCACTATGTTGAAAAAATTATCACTTTCCTTTTTAACCCTTTCACTTTTTACCGCTTTTGCCCAAGCGGAAATTCAGGCAGGGAACGGTATTGCGGTGGTGCAAACTGCACAAGGCACGGTGCAGGGCTATATTCAAGACGGCATTTTGACTTACAAAGGCATTCCCTACGCCCAAGCACAACGCTTTATGCCGCCGCAAAAAGTGGCAAAGTGGGACGGGATTAAAACCGCTTTAACCTATGGCGATGTTTGCCCACAAACACGGTTTGGCGGTCGTTCATTCTTTTTTGTGGGGAATGAAATGCCTGAGAGCGAAGCGTGCCAAAATTTGAATGTGTGGACACCTGCTCTGAATGACGGCAAAAAACGGGCGGTAATGGTGTGGATTCACGGCGGTGGTTTCCAATCAGGCTCATCAAATGATTTGGTCAGCTTCGACGGCGAAAACCTTGCCCGTAGCCAAGATGTGGTTGTGGTGTCGGTGAATCATCGCTTAAATGCAATGGGGCATTTGGATTTATCCGCCTATGGCGAACAGTATAAAAATTCCGCGAATGTGGGCGTAATGGATTTGGTCGCTTCCCTTGAATGGGTAAAAGAGAATATCGCTCAATTTGGGGGCGATCCTGATAATGTAACTATTTTCGGCGAAAGTGGCGGTGGGGCAAAAGTGCTAACCCTAATGGCAACCCCTGCGGCACAAGGCTTGTTTCATAAAGCGATTGTGCAAAGCGGTGCGGTGGAGAAAATGGGAATGACCCTAACCAGCCGTGAGGCAAGCCGTAAAGTGGCGGAGTTTACGCTGGCAAATTTAGGCATTACCGAAGTGGCAAAACTGGCAGATTTTACCCCAGCCCAGATTAACGAAGCGACAGATAAGGCATTAAAACAGACGGCTGAAACCTTGCAACTTACCGATTTGCGTGGCACGGGGATCAATCTTCAATGGGCACCAACGCTAGACGGCAACTATATTCCACAAGACCCCGTAGGCGAAAAATACCCTGAAATGGCGAAAAACATTCCGCTGTTAATTGGTTCAAATTTAACCGAGTGGGAGAGCTTTCCACTGCAACTAGATGTGGCGAAATATCAAAACGATAACCGCAACACTTGGACAGACGAGCAAAAACAGCAAAAATTAGCGGAACGCTTTGGCGAGAAATCGGCTGAAATCCAAAATGCGTTCAAACAGGCATACCCAGCGCGAAATATCGCAGATGCCCTTTATGTGGACACTTTCTTGCGTGTGCCTGCCTTGAAAACCGCCCGCTTGAAAGCGGATCAACGCTCTGCCCCAGTGTATAACTATCTGTTTTCGTGGGATACGCCTGTGTTTAATGGTATTCCAATGAGCTACCACATCGCAGAAATTGCCTTTGTATTCAACAACATAGACAAAATGCAACAAGCCACAGGCGGTGGTGAACAAGCTCAAAAACTCGCCAACACAATGAGTACCGCTTGGGCAAACTTCGCCAAAACCGGCAACCCAAACGGCAAGGGCTTACCACAATGGGACGCTTACAACCGTGAAAACGGAGCAACGATGATTTTTGATAACGAAGTCAAACAAGTGCAACACCACGATGAAGCCTTGTTAAAACTGCTTGCACCGAATGTGAAATTTTAATTTGCGTATGGGGTAATGAATTTTTCTCATACCCCTTATGAATCAAACCCTATTTATCTACTGCGATTTATCACAGAAAATAGGTTATTCAAACAACCGAGAGAGAAAAATGATGAAAACACTCACCGTACTTTTTATCGCCCTGTTTGCCACACAAGTAGCACAGGCAAAAAACTTAATTATCTATTTCTCACAGCCTGAAAATTACACCGCCGAGCAACTGGTGGACGGGGTATCAGGGGCAAGCAAATTGATTAAAAACGGCGAAATGCTCGGGGCGAACGAATATCTTGCCAAAGAGATTCAGAAAACCGCAGGGGGCGAACTGTTCCGTTTGGAAACCGTCAAGCCTTACCCCACCACGCATCAGCCGTTATTGGATTACGCCCAAAACGAACAACGCCAAAACATCAAACCCGAATTAAAAGCCCTGCCGAATTTAGACGGTGTGGATACGGTATTTTTGGTGTACCCGATTTGGTGGTATAAAGCCCCGATGGCGTGGTACAGCCTGCTTGAACAAACCGATTTCAGCGGCAAAACCATTGTGCCGGTTGTCGGACACGGCGGCAGCCGTTTCAGCGGTACGGATCGTGAATTGAAAAAATTAGCCCCGAACGCTATCGTCAAAGACGGTTTTGAAGCCTACCTGCACAAAAGCGTGCGTGCCGAACCCCAAGTGGAAGCGAAATTGGCGGAGTTTTTGCAAAAGAACGGGTATGCTAAATAATCTCCCATCCTTGCACAAGCTGTGCAAGGCTCTATAAACCTAGCCCCGTTGGGGCTGTTTTCAACCGCCCAAAGCCGCAGAGCGGCTTGATTTACCGAACCCGGTACGGCTCGTACCGGACAGTACAAATATGAAGAAAAAATACCTTTTCCAACTCGCCCAAGATCTCATTATGACGGCAGTGTTGCTGTCATTATTCGGCTATCACCTATATGAAGAAATCACCCACGAATGGCTGGGGCTGGCGTTTTTCGCCCTGATTATTTCCCATTTAACGCTCAATACTTGGTGGCTGAAAAAGCTGTTTACGGGCAAATACAACGGCTATCGAGCCTTTCAAACCACCGTAAATTTTGCCACTTTTTTGCTGTTTTTGACCGCTTGTATCAGCGGTATTCTACTCTCTAAGCACCTGTTTGCCGAAATGCCGTTCCACCTGACCGACGATTTCACCCGCAAAATCCATATGACCGGCACCCACTGGCTGCAAATTGCCGTCGGCGTGCATTTAGGGCTGCATTGGAAAGCGATTACCAACCTATTCGCCAACGCCTACCGTTTGAATCTGGAATATTGGCTGGCGAAATACCTAATCCCCACCTGCTGGACGATTATCGCCGCTTATGGCTTTTGGGTGTTTGCTGAACGGGAACTATTGCCCTATTTACTAATGCAGGTGGATTTTGCTTATTTCAATCACGGCGAATCGCAAGCGGTCTTTTATTTTGATTTTTTTGCAATGTTGATTGCAGTGGCTTATGTAACACGAATTGGCGTGTGGGTGGTGTTTTTTAGGGAGAAATTTGCAAATGCCGTCTGAAATTTGGGGTTCAGACGGCATTTTTATGAAAACTATTGCTGCTCAATAAAATTTAACAATTTTCCCCCTAAAACACCTTCCAAAACGGCACAATCTCAATCACTTTCCCATCAACAATCATTTTATCTTCCTGATCAAAAGTAACAATAATGCCTTGTTCGAGTTGGAAGAAATTCATCGCATCAACTAAGCCGTCTCGCTCTCGGGCGATATTTTCGGCATTTAGTTGCCAGCAGACTTGAATTAGCTGTGTCGGCGTGCTGTTTTGGCAGACGACAAAATCACATTCTTTGTTTCTTTCATTGTAGTAATACAGCTCTGAAAATTGTCGTCTGAGTTCCCAAAATACGGCATTTTCCAGCTTTCTGCCGAGATCTTGGCTGAAAGACGGACTAATCACACGCTGTAAGCCATTATCAATAAAATAAGCTTTGCGTGGGTTAGCAAGCTGGGTTTTGTAGGAATAGGCAAATTTTGGTAACAAATGAACCACATAGGCTTGCTCCAAATGCGAAAGATATTCCTGCACAGTGGAAGTGCTTTTCACTTCAAGGTTTTGTTTGAGTTTGTTTGCGGTAATTAAGTTGCCCACATTGCCCGCCAAAAAAAGCAACAGACGCTTCATCGCACGTTCGTCACGAATGCCGAAACGTACGATAATATCACGGTATAAAATATCGTTAATCAAGGCGTTTAAAATCTCGTCTTCATTAAATTGCAGATATTGCGGAAAACCGCCGAGAGCCAAATAATCCGATACTGCGTCGGCATTTTTTGCTTTGCCGAGAAATTCGCAAAACTCCACAAAAGAGAAAGGGAAAAGCTCTTTGCTGATGTGCCGCCCTGTCAGTTTTGTGCCGAGTTCACGGCTGAGCAAGGACGCATTAGAGCCCGTTACCACTACTTGATAGCCTTGATCGAGCTTGCCACGCACATACACTTCCCAACCTTCAATCACTTGAATTTCATCAAAATACAAAGTTCTACAATTCGGATTTTCTGCAATGATTTCATCTAGCAAAGCAAAATCAGTAAATTCAAAATTGAAAAGCTGCGGCGTGTCAAAGTTGAGAAAGAGATAACTATTTTCTGCTTGTTTCTCAATAAGTTGAGTGAGCAATGTACTTTTCCCACTACGGCGAATCCCCGACACCACCAAGGCAAAATTAGGTAGAATTTTAATTTTGTCTAACATTTGTCGTGGGTAGGTTTGTGGCAATAGTAGCTGTTGTTGCTGGCTTGTAATGGCTTGGGCAAGTTCGGATTTTAACAGCATAAAATAGCTCCTTATCAATCTATTCGTTACTAACGAACACTATTGTTTGATACTAATGGAAACTATTTTATGCCAGAAATAGAGCGAAAAGCAAAGTGTTTGTGAGTATCAAGCAATCAGACAAAGTAGGCTGAAAGATTGTTGAATTTAATTCACAAGCCCATCAACTTTACCCCATCTAATCAAAACAATCTTCACGCTTTATACTTATCCCCAGTCAATCAATCGGGGCAAAAGTTCCTCTAACAGGAGAAAGCAATGGAAAAAGTGATTTTGAACAATGGCGTAGAAATGCCGATGATTGGGTTTGGAGTGTATCAGGTATCGGACGATGAAACGGAAAAAGCGGTGTTACAGGCGTTGCAGGCCGGTTATCGTTTGATTGATACCGCTGCGGTTTATGGCAATGAAGCGGGCGTAGGGCGGGCGATTAAAGCGAGCGGTATTCCCCGTGAAGAGATTTTCGTGACCACCAAACTTTGGATTCAGCGTGAAAACGGCTACGAAGGCACGAAAAAAGCGTTGCAGGATTCCCTTGACCGTTTAGGGTTGGATTATGTGGATCTCTATTTAATGCACCAGCCGTTCGGCGAAGTACACGAGCAGTGGCGGGCAATGGAAGATCTCTACAAAGCAGGCAAAGCACGGGCGATTGGTGTGAGCAATTTCCATATGGACAGAGTGATGGATTTGATTACCTGCCGTGAAATTGTGCCGGCGGTCAATCAAATTGAAACCCACCCGTTTTATCAGCGAGAATCGGAAGTGGCGTTCCACAAAGAATTGGGCATTGTGCAACAGGCGTGGGGACCGCTTGCCGAAGGGAAATTTGAGATTTTCAGCAACCCGGTGTTGGGTAAAATTGCCGAAAAACACGGCAAATCGGTGGCACAAGTGGTATTGCGTTGGCTGAATCAACGGGGCGTGGCGATTATTCCGAAGTCGGTAAAAGCGGAACGCATTGCCGAAAACCGTGCGATTTTGGATTTTACGCTCGATAGCCAAGATCTTGCCGACATCGCCACCCTTAACCGCAACGAAACCATTTTTGATCACCGTGATCCGAAAATGATTAAGTGGTTAGCGGAATTTAGAGGGTAACAAGCGGTCATTTTTGAGAAAAAATTTGCAAAATAGGAGAGATGAAATGAAAACTCGTCGTCTTGGTTCACAAGGGTTAAGCGTATCCGAACTCGGTTTAGGCTGTATGAATATGACTTTCGGCTATGCGAACGGCATTTCGCAAGCAGACGGCATCAAACTGATCCGACGAGCCTTTGATTTGGGCGTAACGCTGTTCGATACTGCCGAAGCCTACGGCGAAGCGAATGAAATTTTGGTGGGTAAAGGCGTTGCCCCGTTTCGGGAGCAGGTGGTCATCGCCACCAAATTCGGCTTTAAAAACGGCAATGTACCCGAAGGGCTGGACAGCCACCCCGAGCGCATCCGCCAAGTGGTAGAGCAATCCCTTAAACGAATGAGAACGGACTATATCGATATTCTCTATCAGCACCGTGTTGATCCCGCCGTGCCGATTGAAGAAGTCACTGGGGCGGTAAAAGCATTGATTGATGAAGGCAAAGTGAAATACTTCGGTTTGTCCGAAGCAGGCGCGGAAACCATTCGCAAGGCTCACGCCGTGCAAGCTGTTTCCGTGTTGCAAAGTGAATATTCTATGTGGTGGCGTGAGCCGGAACAGAGTGTGTTTTCCACTTTGCAAGCATTAGACATCGGCTTTGTGCCGTTTAGCCCGTTAGGCAAAGGCTTTCTGACCGGGGCATTTAATGCGCAAAGCGAATTTAAAGAGGGAGATTTCCGCAAAAATCTCCCCCGTTTTCAGACTGAAGCAATGGCGAAAAATATGCAATTAGTCGAAGTTATCCGCCGAATCGCCGAACGTAAACAAGCAACCAATGCACAAATCGCACTGGCATGGGTACTGGCACAAAAAACGTGGATTGTGCCGATTTTCGGCACAACCAAATTACATCGTTTGGAAGAAAATTTAGGCTCGGCCGGCATTTCATTAACCGATGATGAACTCAACGAACTCAATCAAGCACTTGCACAAATTGAAATTGTCGGTCATCGTTATACCGCCGCTTCACAAAAAATGATCAATCGCTAAGGGGATAATATGAAAATAAAATCTTTTTTACTGACCAGCCTTGCTATCAGTGTGGCAAGCTTCTCTTTTGCCAAAGAACCGTTAATGATCGCCGAACAGGGCAGTTTTGCCGTGGGCGGTACGGTGAAAACCAGCGAGGGCAGCTACACGCCTGTTCCTGCGGAAATTGCCGACAAAAACAGTGCGTCATTTTGGGACGTTTACGGGGCAAGCGTGAAATCAGGCGGAATGACCCTGCACGGCGACCACGCTAGTGTGTTTTATCAAGTGCCGACCCAAGCAAAATCAACGCCGCTCGTCTTTTTGCACGGCTACGGCGGCTCAATCCGCACTTGGCAAACCACGCCGGACGGCAGAGAAGGCTTTGATACGCTCTTTTTACGCAAAGGCTACCCGATCTATTTAGTCGATCAGCCAAGAAGCGGGCTGGCGGGCAAAAGCACCGAAAAAGCCGAAATGGGTGCAGTGCCTGATGAGCAATTTTGGTATGCACAATTCCGTATCGGCGTTTATCCCGAAATGAACAAAGGCGTAGCGTTCCCTGCGGACAAAGCGGCACAGGAACAATTTTTCCGCTCAATGACCCCGGCCACAGGGACGTTTAATGTGGGCGTGATTACCGACAGTATGGCGAAATTGTTTGAAAAAACAGGCGACGGCGTGTTCGTTACCCACTCCGCAGGCGGGGTCATCGGCTGGACAACGGCAATGGCAAGCGACAAAGTGAAAGGTATTGTGGCGATGGAACCGGGTAATTTTCCCTTCCCCGAAGGCGAAGTACCTTCCGCATTAAGCAGCAAATTCGGCGATGTCAGCCCGATGAGCGTGCCGTTTGAGCAGTTCAAAAAACTCACGCAGATCCCGATAGTGATCTACTTCGGCGATTTTATCCCCGAACAATTAGACGGCACGCAGGGCGGCGAACAGTGGTTTATCCGCAAAAAACTGGCGGAACAGTGGGCGGAAACGGTGAATAAACACGGCGGTAAAGCCGAAGTGATTCACCTGCCGAAAATCGACATTAAAGGCAACACTCATTTTCCGTTTTCCGACTTAAACAACACCGAAGTGGCGGATGAAATGGCAAGATGGCTGAAAGCCAACGGTTTGGATAAATAAGGGTACAAGCGATCAGCTTTTGCAGATTTTTTGCAAAAGCTGATCGCTTGATTATTGAATTAAATTCACAAGCCTATCAAATTTTACCCCGTTAATCATTTTAAATCTAATGTTTATAATGACCGCAACCAAGCCGTTAATGGAGAACATTTTATGAACAAAATCCTTATCTTGGGTGCAAGCGGCAGTTTGGCAAAAGTCGTCATTCCCAAACTTTTAAAAAATCCCGACAACCAGTTAACGCTTTTTGTGCGAAACCCGAACAGCGTTGCAGAATTTGCCGGTGAAAAAGTGCAAATCATTCAGGGCGATGTGTTGGATTTTCCCGCTTTGGATGCGGCAATGTCAGGGCAGGAGATGGTTTATGCGGGGCTGGCGGGCAGTCTGGAAAAAATGGCGGATAATGTGGTTAAAACCGTTCAACGCAATCAGGTAAAACACTTGATTTGGATCAGTTCTATGGGCATTTACGGGGAGACGGGCGAAAACCACGGCTCTGTTTTAGATCCTTATAGAAAGTCCGCCCAACTAATTGAAAATTCGGATGTTCCTTATACGATTATCCGTCCGGCGTGGTTTACCGACGGACAGGAAATCGATTACCAAACCACCCAAAAAGGCGAGCCTTTTAAGGGAACAAGCGTTTCCCGTGCCAGCATTGCCGATCTGATTGAAAAAATCATCGCCAATCCCGATGAATTTAAACAAAAAAGCGTGGGCATCGGGCGGGTATAGGAGACAACAATGAAAAAACTAACGCTTATCACCGCCGTTTCTTTGGCGTTTTTAACCGCCTGCACCACTGCTCCTTCAGGCAGCCTGAACATCGCCGAACAGGGCAGTTTCACTGTGGGTGGTAGCTACGTTACCCACAAGGGGCGTTTTAACCCCGAAAACTTCACCGCCCCCGACGGTCAGCGTGCCTACGGCGATTTTGCTTATGTGAAATTCCAAAAGCCTGTGAACGCCAAACGCTATTCTTTGATTTTCCAGCACGGCGGGGCGCAGTCGTCCCGCACTTGGGAGACCACCGTAGACGGGCGGGAAGGCTTTGATACGCTGTTTGTGCGTAAGGGCTACGGTGTGTATCTGCTTGACCAGCCCAGAAGCGGTAAATCCAATTTGTCCACCCAAGCCGTAACGCCCGATACTCCTTGGGCAAGCAACCCGATGTACGGCGACAAAACCTTGTGGATTTTATCCCGCATGGGACATTTTGACGCTGACGGCAAGCCTGTTGCCAACGCCCAGTTTCCGCCGGGCGAAAATGCCTACCAAGC
The DNA here is from genome assembly GCF_000017245.1 of Actinobacillus succinogenes 130Z. Classification (NCBI taxonomy): domain Bacteria; kingdom Pseudomonadati; phylum Pseudomonadota; class Gammaproteobacteria; order Pasteurellales; family Pasteurellaceae; genus Actinobacillus; species Actinobacillus succinogenes. The sequence continues at coordinate 2,290,717 of NC_009655.1, read as the reverse complement.
CTTTCAGCAGGCGTGGACCATCGGTTCGGGGCCTTTGGATAACGATTTGAACGCCGATGTGCTGGCAAAACTGGTGAATCGGACCGGCGGGGCGGTTTTGGTTACCCATTCCATGGGCGGTACCATCGGCTGGCGTACGGCCTTGCGTTCCGACAAAGTGAAAGCGATTGTGGCGTGGGAACCGGGCGGCACGCCGTTTGTCTTCCCCGAAAACGATATGCCGAAAATCACCAAAGCACGCTTTGAAGTACTGGGGGCCTCGGCCATGGGCGTGCCATTGGAAGCGTTCAAAAAACTCACCCGAATTCCGATTGTGCTGTATTACGGCGACTATATCCACGTCGGCTCGGACAATGTCGGCGAAGACAAATGGGGTACCGAACTTGAAATGGCGAAACAGTTCGTCGCCACCGTTAATAAATACGGCGGGGACGCCACGCTGGTTCACCTGCCCGAAATCGGCATTAAGGGCAATTCGCATTTTCTGATGGGCGAGAAAAACAACGCACGGCTTGCCGATTTAATGGCAGACTGGCTTAAAGAAAAGGGGCTGGATAAATGATAAAACCCCTTATCCTGACGGTGATATTGGGCGTATCGGCCTGCACTTATGCCGACACCGCCCCGCCTGAACAGACGGGCAGACAAACGGACAAACAGACCATGAACGATGAACAGGTTTTGACCGGCATTTACCGCCGAATCAATCGGGCGATGTTGGATAAAGACAGCGAAACGATTGACAGGCTGACTGCCGACGGCTTTACCCTTACCCACATCACAGGCTACAAACAAAGCAAAAGCGAATGGTTAAACCATATTGAAACGGGCAAAATGCAATACCACCAAATAGACGAACACAGCGTCAATGTGCGAATAAACGGCAATACGGCTGATGTGATCGGCAAAGCCCGCACCCGTGCCACCATTTGGGGAGCAAGCGGAACCTGGAACCTGCAACTGCACTATCGGGCGATGAAAAACGGCAATGTCTGGCAGGTACAAAATGCCGTTGCTACTTTGTTTTAACTTTTTTAACTTCAATAACGGAGCATATTATGAGCTTTAATATCCAAACCGAACGCCAAGCCTTAAAAGACTTGGTGGATACCTTTTCCAACCTTGCCGACGAAAAGAAAGTCGCCGAACAAATGCCTTTATTTACGCAAGATGCGGTGGTTAATACCTATATCGGCGGCAAACTGGTGTTTGAAATGAAAGGCACGGGCGAAATTGAAAAAGTGTTCGCCGAATATCTTGCCCCTTTCCACAGCGTCTATCACTTGAACGGTCAGCACACCGTTACTTTCCAAGATGAAAACAACGCCACGGCAATCAATTATTGTCTGGTGAAACTGGTGGAAGAAAAAGAGGGTAAACAAACCCTGCTGGAACACAGCGTACGTTACAACGATACCTACACCAAACAAAACGGCAACTGGCTGATTAAAAAGCGTATCGCCAACTTTATGATTAGCGAAACCCGTGAGATCGGGTGATTTGGGGAATGCCGTCTGAAAGCTAAATTTTCAGACGGCGTTTTATTTTTGCAGGTTACAAGCGGTCATTTTTTGAAAAAATTTTGCAAAATTTCTGCATCTGAACATCGGGAACATCGGCTTGCCGACGGTTCAGAAGGTGCGGGCGAAGCGGGTAAAACGGCTTTCAGGCTGCCTGAAAATCTCATTTCCCCCCTAACGCCGCAGCAATATGTCGCCATTGTTCGGGTAGTTTTTCGGCGGGGAGCGGCTCGCCTCTTTCGGCGTAATACCGCTCGGTGCCGACTACTGCCATGGCAAACATCGTTGCCTGATAATCCTTAAATTCATCGTATGCAGTGGCGGCGAACTTTTCCAAAAAAACCGTTTTGACAATATCCAGCTGATCTTGATAAAGATGGTGCCGCTTGGTCTGAATGTTCTGCAATGCCAGCATCAGCGGAATTTTTTCCTGAAATGCAGGCAGGTTGTTCTGCAAAAATTCGGCGACATTCGGCGAAGTGAAGCGTTCGTAGACGCTTTGAGCATAAAACGCCTTAAATTCGGCAATCAGTTTTGCCACTAAATCATCAATGCCCGAATAGTATTTGTAAAACGTCATTCGGTTGACCATCGCTCGCTCCAAAATCTCCCGCACGCTGATCTCTTTGTAATCTTTTTGGTTGAGAAGCTGTAAAAAGGCTTCCCGAATGGCTTTTTGGGTACGCAAGATGCGCAAATCGGTTTTCATCAGACAACGCTCCGTCAAAATATCTAAATAACAATACTAAACTGCTTTTTTGTATGTCTATTATGACAATCTATCCTGTTGTTGTCGATGTGCAAGCGGTCTGATTTTTCCTAAAATTTGCACATCTTTTTTACACAGCGAGAGCAAAAAATGAAAACCCAAATTACGTATTTACAACCTGTAATGCAAATTCAAGGCAGACAAAACGCCCAAAATATCAAAGGTAAAAGCTATGAAAAATTCTTTAATCCGCAATTGGCTGCACCTGTCGAAATGGTCAATGCCGTCAATGCGGGTGCGTTGCCGTCTGAAAAAATTTTCGCCCCGACGGCGGAGAATCTGAACCGTTGGTTGGCCGATCCGTATCAAATGCCTGTGAGCGGTTACGGCGTGTTGAACGAGGGCGGACGCGGCATTACCGCGTTTACCTGTTCGCGTCATTTTATGCCGAACGTCAATAGCGAAATGTTCAAATGGTGGATGCTGTGGCACACGGTGGAAAAAGAGCGTTACACGCTGTGGTTTCCGCAGGCGCATATCAACAACAGCCTAGCCGATCCTGAGCGTGCGGCGGATACGTCGTTGAGTTTTGAAGAACGGTTTTACAACAACAGCAACCATATTGTGGAATACATCGGCGAAATGGTGCTGGACACCGAAGCGGAATTTGTGCCGCCAACCCAATTCGGTTTTACGCAGGAACTGTTGGAAAAACAAGGTATTACCGCCAGCGCATCAGGTTGGGCACACACGGTTGGCAATAAAAATGTAGCAACGGCGATTTTGATTCACTTGGTACGTAACGTGGACGGCGGTGCGGAAATGTTCAGCCTGTATTACACCACGCCGCACGCCGAATTCAGCCGTATCGCCCAAATTGAGGGTGCAGGCGAACGCGGCGTGCAGTTTGCCCTAAGCCAAGGTTTGACCGAACGGCACGCACTGTCTTCCGCTTATGAAATGGCGGTACACGATATGACCGAGTTCACGCATTTAGCGGAAATTCTGCCTGAACTTTATGCCCAATTCGGACAGCAATAAGGAGAAACATCATGAAAATCAAGACCATTTTAACCGCACTTATTTTGGGCATGAATACGCTTTCCGTTCAGGCGGCCGAACCGCAAACCGCCCCGGCTTACATCGGACAGGCGTTCAATCAAATTTACGGCAAGGCGTACAGACCCGAAAACATGCAAGGCAAAGTACCGCTTGTGATTTTCGCTCACGAATTAAGTAAAACCCACGCGACGATGGAGGCTTACGCCAAATCCCTTGCCGAACACGGCGTGGCAGCCTATGTGTTTGATTTTCGCGGCGGCAGTGCCGAAAGCAAAAGTGCGGGTAAAACCACGGAGATGAGCGTTAAAACCGAAATGCGCGATTTACAGGAAGTGATTGAAGCGGCGAAAAAATGGGATTTTGTGGACGGCAATAAAATTGTGGTGGTCGGTGGCAGCCAAGGCGGCGTGGTCTCGGCATTGACCGCTGCGCAAAATCCGCAAGATATTGCAGGCTTGATTTTGATGTATCCCGCTTTTGTATTGGAAGACGATGCTAAAAAATTCGCCCCCGATGTCAGCAAATTACCGTCAGAAATCAATTATCGCGGCTGGATTCCGCTCGGCAGAGATTATTTTGACGTGGCAAAAAACCTTGATCTGTTCAGCAAAATCGGCAACTACACCAAGCCCGTGTTAATTATTCACGGCGATGCGGACGACATCGTGCCGATGAGCTACATCAATAAAGCCCGAAGCAGCTATCAGGCAGGCAATGCCGAAATTGCCGTAATTAAAGGCGGAAAACATATTTTTGAAAACGAAAACCACCACCGGCAGGCGTTGCAACAGATGTTGGGGTATTTACGTACACAGGGATTCGTTCGGTAAGCGCAACCTGATAAAGAGTAAAGCATGAAAAATATACAAACACTTCGCTCGCAATACCTGGTTGCACCCGAATATCGCGATACGCCATTCCCGAGCAATTAGCGAACATTGCGAATATAACTGCCGACGGGCAGCCGTCGTTTCAAGCATAATTTTTTATAGAACGCCGTATACGCATTGCAACAAATGTTTGCGGTTTAAAACCGAGACGCCGTCTGAAATTTATCTTTCAGACGGCGTTTCGTTTTCGGAGCAGGGTGCAAGCGGTCATTTTTTCTAAAAATTTTGCAAATACACTTTTATGCCGTCTGAAAACCCTACCACAAAACAATATCAAACAGTTTTAACACTTGTGCATACAGATAAAATCCGCCCGCCGTTAAAAAGGTGCTTGCCCCGATCGCTCCCCAAAATCCCCATTTCGGCAATAGCTCCGTTTGGCGACTTCCGACACCAATACCACCAAAAAAGCGGTAACGGCGTATTTAAACCAGATGTTTATCGCAGTTTCTCCATTACGGTTGCTTGATAAAAGCCGTCCTCCGCTAGCGGTTTTGTTCCCCCCATTGGCATAGGCTGTCCAAAATCGGCATCAGGGACAAGGCCTTGTCCGACAGGCTGTATTCCACTTTGGGCGGGATTTGCGGGTATTCGGTGCGGATCACCAGCCCGTCGTTTTCCAGCTCTTTTAACGATTGGCTTAATGTTTTAACCGAGATTTTGCCGATTTTGCGTTGCAGCTCGTTGAACCGCATATTCGGCGGATTGAGATACAGCCAGAACAAAATCACCATTTTGTATTTTCCGCCGATAAGCGAGAGGGCATAGCCGAAGCCGGTTTCGTCCAGCGATTCGATGTTTTGATAGTGGGGGGCGTTGAGCATGGGTACTTTCCTTTGGGTGAGTATATTACGTTAAGTTTCGTACTATTTTTAAAAAATGTAGTGCATTATAATGCATGCACTTTCTTTTTTAAACCTCAAATCGGAGTGTCTTTTATGAAAATCCAAATCTGGTCAGACTATGCCTGCCCTTACTGCTACATCGGCAAACGCCATTTGGAACAAGCCCTTGAACAATTCGCCCATAAAGACGAAGTGCAGGTTGAGTTCAAGGCCTTTGAGCTTTATCCGCAGGCGGGCACAACGGCGGTGAACACCACCCAAGAGCGTATCGAGAAAAAATACGCCAAATCACCGCAGGGGGCGTTGGAGATGATCGCCCACATTGAAAATATGGGCAAACGGGCGGGGCTGGCTATGAATTATGCGGGCGTGAAAAACACCAACACCTTTGACGCCCACCGCCTTTACAAATGGGCGGACGCTTTGGGCAAAGGCGGTGAAATGAACGAACGCCTGATGGAAGCCTATTTCAGCGACAATGTAGAGCTTGCCAATCACGATAATTTGGCGAAATTTGCCGAAGATGTCGGCTTAAACGGCGAAGAAGCACGCAAAATGCTGGCAGATAATGATTTCGCCCAAGCGGTGAAAGACGATGAAAACGAAGCCCGTACCATCGGCGTGCAGGGCGTGCCGTTTTTTGTGTTTGACGGCAAAACCGCCACTTCGGGGGCAATGCCCGTGGGCGGGTTGGTGCAACTGTTAAACCAAGTGTATGCCGAAAACCACCAAGACGGCTTAAACGGTGCCAGTTGCGGCATTGACGGGGGCGAATAATGGCGTTGCAAAACTTTATGCCGTCTGAAAAGCCCGTTACGATGGGCAGGGACGATGCCGAAAAACGCTTGATTTTACTGCACGGCCTAACCCTTTCAGGCAGGCAGTTCGTGCCTGTCGGGCGTTTTTTGCTGGAACGGCTGAACGGTGATTGGCAGATTATCCTGCCTACCGCCCCCGTGCAGGCGGTAACTTGGGCGGACGGACAGCATACGACGGCATGGTTTGATCTGCCGCACGGACGCTTTGACCGAAACCAAGACGAAGCGGGGCTGAACCAAGCAAAAGCGTATGTTCACACGTTGATAGACGAGGCACTTTCAGACGGCATCACCAGCCGAAATATCGTGATCGGCGGGTTTTCGCAAGGCGGGGCGTTGGCGTTATTGTCCGGCCTCACTTACCCCGACACGCTCGGCGGAGCGGTATGTTTGTCGGGCTATCTGCCGATTGCCGATCAATTGAACGGCTTGCAAAGAGATGAAAAATTCCCCGTTTTGCTTGCCCACGGTCAATTTGATGAACCGATAGATGTCTCGCTTGCCGAAGAAGCGGTGGGTGTTCTGCAACATAACGGCTTTGAAGCCGCTTTTAAAACCTACCCGATCGGGCATACGCTGAACGAAGCCGAACTGACCGATGTGGCCGATTGGCTGAAAATGTTGTGATGAAATTGCCGCTTGGCGTGATGCAAGCGGTTGTTTTTTTAAAAAACTTTGCAAAACGGTTTTCAGTTGGTCTGAAAAAGGCTGCTCCCCAACTTCAAATCCCAAATTCAAAACCCTATAATGTGCAGAGCATCTTTTCTTTTGGGAGCAGGTGAAAAAGGCGGATTTTTTTACTGCCCGTTGAAGAAACAGAATCCGTAACTCCGTGCGGTGCATTCGGTGAAAAGAGGTAAGGTATGAAAAAAGACACGATAACCGCACTGGTTTTTGCCGTTTTTTCTATGGCATTTATCACGCTTTGTTTTACCCATCAAGGTTTTTTCGACTGGATTTTTTTAAGGCACGCCAATCAGGCAAGCTGGTATATCCGTCCTTTGTTTCTGATTCCTTTATGCCTGTTTGCTTATAAAAGAAGTTTGGGTGGTATTTTTATCACGATATTTTTGCTTTTAACCAGTATGTTCTGGTTTCCCGAACCCGAAACGGTAAACGGGCGGATTAAAGATTTTTTGGAATTTGAAAAAAACTGGCTGATGGGGGAATGGAGAGCCGTCAAAATATTATTCACCCTGCTTGTCCCGCTGTCATTAAGTTTATTGTGCGGTGCGTTTTGGAAAAGAAACGTTCGGCTCGGAACCGCCGTCATCGTGCTGATAGCATTATCCAAAGCCCTGTGGAGCATAGTGTATGGGGGAGAAGCGGGCAAAGCCGTCATCATACCTGCGGTATTGGGGCTTTTAATCTGCGTAGCGGCGGTATGGGTTTATGTGAAAAAAACGCACAGTTAGTGATTTGAACCTTAATACCCGAATTGTTTTACGGGAGCTTTCAGATTGCCTGAAAGCCCGTTTTCAGACGGCATCCCCCTTTTTTACATTTCAAACGGTTGGCATATTTTTACGGTATTAAATTCAGTTTTAATCGTTTCACCGCTTCCCGTTTGCTTTGCAGTCAGTCAGATAAATGATGTATCTTAGAAAGTGTGCAACGTGAACGGAGGTGTGTATGCCTGAAAAAATCCCTGTCGATTTGAACGTACTGTCCGAAACCGCCCTGATCACCTTATGGGCAAAGGGTGTGGAATTCGGACGCGGCGATGCTTTATTGAAAGACGCACAGGCGGCACGCCTGTTGAACCTGATTGACTACGATTTTGCCAAATTCGAACAGGCGGTGATGTCGCAGGTCGGCTGCTGCGCCCGTGCCGCCTTGATTGACAACCATACGCGCCGTTTTCTGGCGGAACATCCCGACGGCGTGGTTATCCAGCTCGGCTGCGGATTGGACGCGCGTTACGAACGCCTGGGCAGCCCGCCGTTGACGGCTTGGTATGATTTGGATTTGCCCGATATGATGCGGGTACGTTCCGAACTGCTGCCCCCCAACGGCAACCGCTACCTTTGCGGTTCACTGTTTGATACGGACTGGATGCAGACCGTAAAATCCCATGGCAAGCCCGTGCTGGTGCTGTTGGAAGGGGTGTTGATGTATTTTGAAGAAAAGCAAATACGGCGGCTTTTTGCGGATATTGCCAGGGAATTGACTCAGGCCGAAGCGGTGTTCGATTCCATACCGCCGATACTGTTACGCATGCAGAAGAAACACGACGCCCTGCGAACGATGGATAACGCACCCGCATTCCTTTGGGCACCGAAACGGTTCGACATGTTCCAAAGCTGGAACGACAGGTGGCGGGTGGCCGAAGTCACCGGCATCAGCAGCATTTGCGCCCACCGCTACCCGTGGTTCGCCCGCCTGTTTTACAAATTGAACTGGGTCAGACAGAACGGCGACCAGCGCATTGTGCGGTTGGTTTTATCCGAAACATAAGACATGAATTGAGCGTGCTTGAGGCCGTCTGAAAGGCTCATTTCAGACGGCGCTTTGGTTTGAAAGGGCTTGCAAGCGGTCGGGTTTCCTCGGAAATTTGCAAAACGCCCGCTACGCTGACCGCACTTCCTCCGCCGTTTGCGCCATGATTTCGCGGAACCGTTGTTGCATAGGTGCTAGATAAGCAGATTGGGGGAGGTTCCGACATCTTATATATTGGAGACTTGTCGGATTTTCCCTCAAGCTACGCCTTTGAACACCAAAGTGCGGTCGGTTTTAATTTATTTTTTCAAATAAATTTATTGCCGAGCGCATTATTTTTTGTATTGTTTTACCGGCTTTCCGTTTGCCGGAGGCGGTAGATAGTGCCGCTGCCCCATGCTCCTGCCAAAGTCTCTCCGTGTAATCCCCGTCCTAAGGCGACAAGGCTGCCTTGCAGTTTCGGAGTGACCGGGCGGCTTTCTTTCCCGTCGAGGCTTACCCGTCGCACCAGTCCCGCACCGTTGTCCGCAACAAGCACGGCCTGCGTGCCGTCGTTAATAATGCCGACGCCGGGGCGGGTGAAAGACCGGCCGATTTCGTGCGGCTGTCCGTCGGTTGTAATACGGGTTACGCGCCCGCCGTATTGGGAAGCCACCAAGCTGCCGTCCGCCGCTTCCGTAACGCCGACTGGCAGTGATAAACCGCTTGCCGCAATGCGCCGTTTGCCGGTTTCGATATTCAACGCCACGATTTCACCCGCTGCCTGGTTGGCAATCAGCAATTCGCCACTGCGGGCAAAAGCAATGCCGGTAGGTGTAGCCAAACCCTCGGCAATCCGTTCACTGCGCCCGTCGGCCTCAATGCGGAGAATATAGTCACCCGAGTAGGAAGCGGCATATAACGTACCGTCTTTAGCCAGTGCCAAGCCGGCGGGTGCAGCGATTTTAACGGGCAGAATGCGGCGCGAGCCGTCCGCAGCGATTCGCACGATATGATCCGCCGACCAGTCGGAAACATAAACGGCATGCTCGTTACTGACGATGGCGGTAGGCGACTGGAAATCTTGATAGAGAATTTCAACCTGTGGCGGTGCAGCCGTTTCCTGCGCACAGGCAGCGAATGCGATCGCAGATAAAAGCGGTATGAGTAAATTTTTCATACGGACACCTCCGCAAACACCTCTTTCGCCGCATACACCGCATTCAGCACTTTAGGGAAGCCCAGATAGGGCACGCACTGGATAAAGGTTTCCACAATCTGTTCGCGGGTCAGACCGACGTTGAGCGCGGCATGAATATGTACGCGCAACTGCTTTTCGCACCCGCCTTGCGCTGCCAACGCCGCCAGCGTCACCAATTCCCGCTGTCGCAAATCCAAGTGAGGGCGGTTGTAGATTTCGCCGAAGGCAAAACCGATGATATAAGTCCCCAAATCGGGAGCGATGTCCGCCAACGCTTGCATCACCGCCTCGCCTTGCTCTCCGTCTATGGTCTGCAGGGTTTCAAGTCCGCGTTGTTGTAATGCTTGGTTCTGTAACATAGTTTACTCCTTAGTCTGATTAGGCAAAATTGCTGTAACAGGTTAAACTATGGAGTAGACTCCAAGGCAAGAGGTTTTTTGTAATGATAGTCAATCTGAACTGTTGAATATTTTGAGCGGGAATTGAAGTAGTTATTGCACGACAATCAATCCCAGCGCACCTTTATCCGCTTGCATTAAATCCGACGAACCGAAAGTAAAGGGTTGGGAATTAGAAGCCGAATGCTCGAATTTCACCAGGATTTTCGCCGTTCTTTCAAACCATAGCGTATCCTGCCATACCAATTCATTGCCTGGTGTAGCAACGTCATCTCGGCTTTCGACTACGAATTTCGCTCCTTGAATGCGGAATCCCATGGCATTAGTAGCGCTTAACGTCCAGCGTTCCGCCGAACCTTGTTTGGCATTCACATCAATTCGGCGCGGATCAAACCGTTTATTGTTGATCATGGCGTTTTCCGCATCAAAATGGAATGCGCGTTCTTGGAGAATTTGGCTTGGCAACGTGGCGACTGCGCTGAATCGATAGCTCGGTTTTCCGTTGAATACGGAAAGTAATCCTTCCGGACGTAATTCCAATACGGTGTTGTCCGTCAGTTCGCCGTTATCATTGAAAAATAGGTCGATTTTGTCGAGGAAAGAGCGCTTTTTGCCGACGATAAGCGATACGTTGCCGCCTTCGTTTAAGTCCACCAGAATTTCAACCCGTTCTCCCATACCGACCAATACGGATTTGACGGTTTTAGCTTCCGGCAGGAAGCCTTGATCTTTGGCTATCAGTAAAAACGCCCGTTCGTCATCAAACTGCAGCGGATAACTGCGGGATACGGAAGCGTTTAGTATGCGCAGACGAATCCAGCCGCGCCCTACGTTTATAAAAGGCGCTTCCTGTCCGTTAACAAATAGGCGATCTCCGTAAAAGTGCGGTTCGTTTTGACGGAATAATTGGCTACCTTCTTTATTCAGGTGCAAATCCTGTAAAATCAGCGGAATATCGTTAACGCCGTATTTATTCGGTAACTGTGCTTGACGGCTTTCGTCATCTTCAATAATCCACATACCCGCCAAGCCGCGGTAGTTCTGATAAGCGGAACTCGCCAGCGAACAGGAATGATAATAACAAGTGGCGGCGGGTTGGGTAATCGGTACAATCGGCGACCAACCCTGTTGCGGTTTTAGGCTGTGTCCGATACCGCCCAGAATATTGCTGTTGGTTTGCAGTCCTTGAATATTCATGGCAACGGAATGGGGCAGATTATTGCGATAATTTAATTTGACAAAATCCCCCTGACGCACCCGTACGGTAGGACCGAGATATTGTCCGTTGAAGCCCCAGACTTCCACAAGTTTGTCGTCAATCAGTTTCACCTGTGCGCTTTCCAAGCCCAGAAAGACGGGTTTGCCGCGCCGGCTTTCAATCAACGGCGGAATAACGAGCGGTTGCTTTGTCGCCGCTAACAACGTAGCGGGTAGGGCCGAAAGTGCGGTGGCAATCAGCGTTTTTTTGAATAATGAACGGCGGGAATAATTCATAATTTATTCCTTTGCTTGTGCGATTTCCGCATCTAATTCGGCAATACGTTTCGCCATCACGTCATGGCAGTATTGGGCGAATTCACGCACGTTTTCTTTGCTGAAACGGGCGGAATCGATAGGATCCATAATTTCGCAAATTACTTTACCGTTATCCCAGCGGTTTAAATCCACTTTATTGTGCGTGGTGGAACAAATAACCGGCACAACCGGTACGCCGGCGATTAATGCGGTATAAAACGCACCGGTTTTAAACGGCAGCAATCCGCGGCCTCGGCTGCGCGTTCCTTCCGGAAACATAAAAACACGCAAATCGTCTTCATTGATATGTCTGGCGACGCGTGTCATGGTACCGTGCGCTTTACTGCGGTTTTCGCGATCGATAAAAATATTGCCCGTCGCCCAATATAAAATACCGAAAAACGGCACCCAAATCAGACTTTTTTTGCCCACCGAAACTGTGCGCGGCATCACCATATAGGAAATGGTCACCATATCATAATTGTTTTGATGATTACCGATATAAATACAGCGTCCCACTTTGTCCGCATCTTTCGGAAAACGGTGTTCCACTTTTAATCCGAACAACGGCGCCAAGCGCCCGAACCAGCGCGCCATAATGCCGACATTATTGGGGTTTTTAAAGCGAATGAGCGAATAAACGGTACCGAACAGACAAATCAGAATACAACAGATAGCGACGAGAATGATACGACAGATTTTCAACATAAATTGGCGTCCTTTTGGAAATTTGGTAAAGTATAGCGAAATTGGCGGGTATTTTCTATTTTTAATCGGTATTCCCGTTGTTCTCCCGTATTGTCCAATCAGGATTTATCAATGCATAAAACATATTTTATTGCGGATTTACATCTTTCCGAAACTCGTCCGAATTTGACCGCACTTTTCGTAGATTTTATGCAACACCTCGCACCTGATGCGGACGCCGTGTATATTTTAGGCGATTTATTCGATTTCTGGATTGGTGACGATGAACGTTCGCCGTTGATTGATACGGTGAAAAATCAAATTCGTACGCTTGTGCAACAGGGCGTGCCTTGCTATTTCATTCATGGTAATCGGGATTTTTTATTAGGGAAACGATTTGCCGGGGATTGCGGTTTACGACTGCTGCCGGAGTATCAGGTGATTGATTTATACGGCGAACCGACCTTGATTTGTCACGGCGATACGCTTTGTACCGATGATCTGCATTATCAGGCGTTTCGTCGCAAAGTGCACCGGCCTTGGCTGCAATGGTTATTTCGTCGCTTGCCGTTAAAAGTGCGGTTGAAAATCGCGCAGAATATTCGGACGAAAAGTAGCCGGGACAAGCAAAACAAAAGTCAGGCGATTATGGACGTAAACCCTGAATTCACCCGACGGATTTTCGAACGGTTTCAGGTTAAACGCTTGATTCACGGGCACACCCATCGCCAAAATATTCATCAAATTCCGCCGCACTTTGAGCGCATTGTGTTAGGCGATTGGGGCGAAACGGCGTCTATTCTGGAAGTCACCCCGCAAGATATAAGGTTTCGTCAATAAAAAAGCCCGCATTTAGGCGGGCTGAGTTTTATCAATTCAGTTTATTTGGAAACCACATCGTTACCGGATCCCGGTTTGATCTTTGTTCCCGGCGAACGACGCTGTTCGGGGGAAAGTGCGGTGGAATTTTGCGTCGTTTTATATTGTTTCCGGTCATACAGTTCGCGCCGATAAGTATCCACCCACATTGCCGTTGCACCGCATACCGCTACCGGAATCACCACCAGATTTATCACCGGAGTGAAGGTGCAAAGCGTGACCAGCGTGCCGAAAATCAGACTCTGCGTGCGGTTTTCTTTCAGCTTCACGCGCATGGTTCGAAAAGAAATTTTATGGTTATCGAAAGGATAGTCGCAGTATTGAATCGCCATCATCCACGCGCCGAACAGGAATGCCGCAATCGGCACTGCCGTTTGTCCTAAAATAGGCATAAAACCTAATAAAAACAAAACGATATATATAGGTACGCTGTACACCAGTTTTTGCCATTCTCGTGCCAGCATACGCGGAATATCTTTTATAAAATCCGCCATATTTGTGTCCAGCAAAACTTCGCCCGTCAGCATTTTTTCCACTTTTTCCGCCAGTAAACCGTTAAACGGTGCGGCGATAAAGCCCGATAACATGGCGAAAGAAAAATAGAATAAAATTAAAATCATGGCAAGAGCGGTGACAAACATGACGGAACTCAGCCAATCCAGCCAGTCGGGCAGAAAACCCATAATCCAATCGATCATGCTGTTGATTTGAGTGACGAAAACCCATAATAGCCCCATCATTAACAGAATATTCAACAACACGGGCATAATTACAAAACGGCGTAATCCGGGCTGGGTAATTAAATGCCAACCCGTAACAAAATAGTGAAAGCCGGACTTCACTTCATTTTCTTCAATCATTTTTATCCTTTTTTATTCACTGTCATCTGTATTAAAGTGCGGTTAAAAAATATAAATTTCAAGATCCACAAATCTGTTAAATATGGTAAGCTAACAGCAATTTTGAAACCGTTCTTACACCCTATAAGGTGAATGGTTAGGCTGTCAAAAAAAGGAAAAGTTGCAATGGATTTAAATACCATCTTAATCATTTTAGGTATCCTCGCCCTGATAGGCTTAGTCGCTCACGGTATTTGGTCGAACCGTCGCGAAAAATCGCAATATTTCGATAACGAGAATGCCTTTCATCGCAATCCTCAATCTACCGGCCGGCCGAGCGCACAAGCCTCGCAGCCTATGACGCCGAATTTCGCCCAACCGGCAAAAGAAACGGAACAAATCCGTCAAACTTATCAGGAACCGCAAGTTCGGCAAATGTCCTCTTCGCCGGAGCAGCAAACGCGGCCGACAGCGCAGGCGATGCCGGAAAATCGTGCGGAATTCAATCCTAATACGGTTCAACCGGAGCAACAACCCCTTGATTTCAACGCAGCGGAAAATATTAAAATAACTTTGCCTAATACGGAAACCCGAGCGGGTGGCGCTGAGCCGATACGTTATGAATATCATGCGGAAGAGGAACGTTCCGCACCGCTCGAACAAACCTTTAACCAACCGGTTTATACGGAAGATCGCGCGGTGCCGGATATGCAGGTTTCATTACGGCAACCGGCGCCCGAGAGCCCGATTTCGCAGCCGACGTTGCAACAACCGGTCAACGATGCGCCGGCTTACCAGCATTCGCAACCCGCACCTGCCGAGCCGACGGATTTCATTATGCTTTACGTCGTGGCGCCGGAAAACCGCCAGTTCCACGGTCCATCGCTGGCGCAGGCATTGGATAATTTAGGTTTTATTTTCGGGCAGGGAAATATTTACCACCGCCATCTGGATTTAACCGTCGCCAGTCCGGCGATTTTCAGTGTGGCGAACATTAACCAGCCGGGTACTTTTAACCCGCACGGAATGCAGGATTTTAGCACCGTCGGCGTGGCATTATTTATGCAGTTGCCTGTTGCCGGTAATCCGCGTGCTAATCTGAAAATGATGATCCAGGCGGCGAAAAATTTGGCTTCGCAATTGGGCGGATTTGTGTTAACCGAACAACAGGAAGAATTTGACGTAATGGCGGAGGCCGCATATTTAGCCCGCGTATAGTTGTAAAAATAATTAAAAAATAACCGCACTTTACAATCGACGGGATTGAAAGTGCGGTTTATTTTGCCAGAGATTTTAAAATGACCGATATTCAAAACCAAATTAATCAGTTGCGTAACACCTTACGTCATCATGAATACCAATATCACGTGTTGGATAATCCTGAAATTCCGGACAGCGAATATGATCGTCTGTTCCACCGGTTGAAAGCCTTAGAGCAGCAACACCCCGAATTGATTAGCGCCGATTCGCCGACTCAACGGGTCGGGGCGAAGCCGTTGGCGGGATTTGCTCAAATTACCCATGAATTGCCGATGTTATCGCTGGATAACGTTTTTTCCGACGAAGAGTTTTACGCTTTTGTGAAACGGATTCAGGAACGTCTGATAACTTTGCCCGATAATCTGGAATTTTGTTGCGAACCGAAACTGGACGGTTTAGCGGTGAGTATTTTGTACGAAAACGGCAGATTGGTTCAGGCGGCGACCCGCGGTGACGGTACCACGGGCGAAGACATTACCTTGAACATCCGCACTATACGCAATATTCCGCTGCAGTTGCTGACGGATAATCCTCCGGTTCGGCTTGAGGTGCGGGGTGAGGTGTTTATGCCGCAGGAGGGATTCGACAGGCTGAATGAAGCCGCATTGGCCAGAGGCGAAAAAACCTTTGCCAATCCGCGCAATGCAGCGGCGGGTTCGTTGCGTCAGCTCGACCCGAAAATTACCAGTCAGCGTCCGTTGGTGTGGAATGCGTACAGTATCGGCATTGCGGAAGGGGCGGATTTACCGCCGACCCATTATGAACGGTTGCAATGGTTGAAATCTATCGGTATTCCGGTGAACGGGGAAATTCGCTTGTGTCGCGGTGCCGAAAACGTGCTGAAATTTTACCGCACTATTCAGGAAAAGCGCCCGGAGCTGGGATATGATATTGACGGCACCGTGTTAAAAGTGAACGAGATAGCGTTACAGGAACGCCTCGGTTTTATTTCCAAAGCACCGCGTTGGGCGATAGCCTATAAATTCCCGGCACAGGAAGAAATGACGGTACTGAACGATGTGGAATTTCAAGTGGGACGCACGGGCGCTATTACGCCGGTGGCGAAACTGCAACCGGTTTTTGTCGCGGGGGTGACGGTCAGCAACGCTACGCTGCATAACGGCGATGAGATCGCTCGATTGGATATCGCCATTGGCGATACGGTCATCGTTCGTCGCGCCGGCGATGTGATTCCGCAAATTATCGGCGTGGTGCATGATCGCCGTCCGCCCAATGCCGAACCGATTATTTTCCCGACCCTTTGTCCGGTGTGCCATTCCGCCATTGTCCGTATTGAAGGTGAGGCTGTGGCGCGTTGTACCGGCGGTTTGTTCTGCGACGCACAACGGAAAGAATCTTTAAAACACTTTGTTTCCCGTCGGGCGATGGATATTGACGGCGTAGGGGCGAAACTTATAGAGCAGCTGGTCGACCGGGAATTGATTCGCACCCCGGCGGATCTGTTCAAATTGGATTTAATCACATTGATGCGACTTGAACGCATGGGTGAAAAATCCGCACAAAAAGCGTTGGACAGTCTGGAAAAAGCCAAAAAAACCACACTTGCCCGTTTTATTTTTGCTCTTGGTATTCGCGAAGTCGGCGAAGCGACAGCGTTAAATCTGGCAAATTTCTTTAAAAATCTGACCGCACTTCAAACCGCGGATTTAGAACAGTTGCAGGCGGTGTCCGACGTGGGCGAAGTGGTGGCGAACCGCATTTACGTCTTCTGGCGTGAACAGCATAATATCGATGTGGTGAATGATCTGATTGCGCAAGGCGTACATTGGGACGACGTAGAAGAAAAACAGGTAAATGAAAATCCGTTTAAAGAAAAAACCGTCGTACTTACCGGCACGCTGAGCCAAATGGGGCGTAATGAAGCCAAAGCTTTGTTGCAGCAAATGGGGGCTAAAGTGGCCGGCAGCGTATCAGCCAAAACCCATATTGTGATCGCGGGAGATTCCGCCGGTTCTAAATTAAGCAAAGCGCAGGACTTAGGCGTTGCAGTGATGAGCGAGGCGGAATTTCTCGAAATTGTAAATAGTTTTTCCTAACATATCAGTAGGTTAGATAAAATAAAAAGTGCGGTCGAAAAATTTAACGTTTTTTGACCGCACTTTTTTATAATGATGATTAATTGACGACTTGTTGCATTTTTTCGCCGGCGCTTTGAATATCTTTACCTACGCCTTTGGTGGTTTCGCAAGCCGTTAAAGTGAAAATAAACGCACTGGCAATAAATACTGAAATTAATTTTTTCATGGTTCTATACCCCTTATTTTATGTTGGATTCACAAAGTCATTCTACTCTAATATCGCCGAAGGATAAAAGGATTTTTGACGAAATTTATAATTTGTCTCGGTTCTTATTTTTCATCCCCCGCTTGCTGACTGTGCAGTTTTCCCATTTTCCGCTTGAAATGGTAACGGCACAGGGATAAGTAGCGATCGTTGCCGCCGATTTGAATTTGTTCGCCGTCTTTCACGACTTCGCCCCGTTCATTTAACCGCACCACGAAATTGGCTTTACGTCCGCATTCGCAAATGGTTTTGAGTTCTTCCAGTTGATCCGCCCATGCCAGCAAATATTGACTGCCTTCAAATAAATTGCCTTGGAAATCCGTACGAATGCCGTAACAAAGCACGGGAATATTGAGTTCGTCCACCACGTCGGAAAGTTGATACACTTGCGTTTTAGTCAGAAATTGCGCTTCATCCAATAATACGCAATTTAATTTGCCGCTGTTGTGTCGTGTCCGAATTTCCCGCCAGAAATCGGTTTTATCATTAAACAAGTACGCCTGTGCACTGATGCCGATGCGGGACGTGATTTTCCCCGCGCCGAAACGGTCGTCAATGGCGGCGGTGTAAAGCATGACGTTCATGGCGCGTTCCCGGTAGTTATAGGCCGATTGCAGCAATGTGGTGGATTTACCGGCGTTCATGGTGGAATAATAAAAATAGAGTTTTGCCATTTTTGTTGGTTGATAAACAGACGATATTTTAATTAAGCCAGGCGTTGGCGTACAATTTCAAACAGGCAGACGCCGGTGGCGACGGAAACGTTTAACGAAGATACGCTGCCCGCCATCGGAATACTGATGAGTTGGTCGCAGCATTCGCGCGTTAACCGGCGCATGCCGTCGCCTTCCGCCCCCATTACTAACGCGAGCGATCCGGTTAGTTCGGTTTGATAAAGGGTTTCTGACGCTTCACCCGCCGTGCCCACCACCCAAATGTTGTGGGATTGTTGAATATCGCGCAGGGTGCGCGCCAGATTGGTAACGCGGATTAACGGCAGCACTTCCGCTGCGCCGCAAGCCACTTTACGGGCGATGGAAGTGAGTTGTGCCGATTTGTCTTTCGGTACAATCACCGCGTCCACGCCGGCGGCGTCCGCCGTGCGCAGGCATGCGCCTAAATTATGCGGATCGGTTACACCGTCCAGCACCAGTAATAACGGATTCGGTTTGCCGTTCAAAATGTTATCGAGATCGGACTCGTTCAGTTCTTTTGCCGGCTGTACCCGCGCGATAATGCCTTGGTGGACTTCGCCGTGCGCTTTGTTATCCAAGGTCTGGCGGTTTAAAAACTGCACTGAGATACCCAAATTATGCAATTCGTTTAACAAAGGCTGAAGTCGTTTGTCATCGCGGCCTTTCAGCGCATAAACTTCAACTACGAGTTCCGGCGTACGCTCGAGAAAAGATTTTACGGCGTGAATGCCGTAGATATTTTCGGACATTTTATTTCCTTTAAATGGATATTTAATACGATTCTTATTATGACGGAGGATAGGGACGCTATGCCGGCGACCGGACATAATAATTACGCTTCGTCGTTATAACGGAAGCCGGTATGGCGTCGTCTCTATTGTGTTATTTTTTTCTTGTTTTTCCCGCACTCTTCGCTTTTTTAACCGCACTTTTTTCTTTTTTCGGTTTTCCTTTGTTTTTCGGTGCGGAAAGTGCGGTCTGTTTTGCCCGGGTTTTTGCCGTTTTTCCCGGACGACGCGGTTTGCGTTCGCCGGCAACTAAGGAGAAATCCACCTGACGATTTTCCAGATTCGCCGCTTCCACCCGCACGCGAACTTTATCGCCCAGCCGATAGAGCATACCGCTGTTTTCGCCGATTAATCGTTGTCCCGCCGCGTCATATTGATAATAATCGTTATCCAATGTGGAAACGTGCACTAAGCCGTCAATAAACAGGTCATCCAAGCGCACGAAGAAACCGAAACCGGTGACGGACGATATAATGCCGTCGAATTCTTCGCCGATATGATCCTGCATATATTCGCATTTCAGCCAGTCGGCGACTTCCCGCGTGGCGTCGTCGGCGCGACGTTCCGTCATGGAGCAATGTTCGCCCAGTTCCGCCATTTCGTCCGTATTGTAATGATAACCGCCGGATTCCGTGGTTCGTCGACTGCTGCCCTTGGCTTTGGCGAGCAGATATTTAATGCCGCGATGCAGGGTTAAATCCGGATACCGACGAATCGGCGAAGTAAAGTGGGCGTATTCGTCCAGCGCCAGCCCGAAGTGTCCGATATTGTCCGGTTCGTACATGGCCTGGCTGAGAGAACGCAGTAACATGGTTTGAATCAGCTCGGCGTCGGGACGTTGCTTCACTTGATTCAGCAATTCTGCGTAATCATTGGTGTTCGGTTTTAACCCGCCGCCCAAAGATAAGCCCAGTTCGGCCAGAAAGGTACGGAACGCCGTGAGTTTTTCTTCGCTCGGGCCGGCGTGAATGCGGTACAGTGCCGGTTCTTCATGGCGTTCCATGAAATTCGCCGCAGAAATATTGGCTAAAATCATACATTCTTCGATGATTTTATGGGCGTCGTTGCGTTCCACCGCTTCGATACGCTCGATTCGTCCCATCTCATTGAAAATAAATTTGCTTTCGATGGTTTCGAAATCAATAGCTCCCCGTTTATGACGGGCGTTCAGCAAAGTCTTGTACATGGCGTGCAATTCTTTGATGTGCGGAACCAGTGCAGCATAACGTTGGCGCAATTCTTCGTCGCCGTCTAAAATTTTCGCCACTTTGGTATAGGTCAGGCGTGCGTGGGAATTCATTACCGCTTCATAGAATTGGTAAGCTTTCAGTAAACCCTTTTCATCAATTTGCATTTCGCATACCATGCACAGGCGATCCACCTGCGGATTAAGGGAACACAATCCGTTGGATAAAATTTCCGGCAACATCGGCACGACACGGTTCGGGAAGTAAACCGAGTTTCCGCGGTTACGCGCTTCGCTGTCCAAGGCGGTGCGTAAACGCACGTAATAACTGACGTCGGCAATGGCCACCCATAAACGCCAGCCGTTTTTTTCTTTACGGCAATATACGGCGTCGTCAAAATCGCGAGCGTCTTCGCTGTCAATGGTGACTAACGGCAGATCGCATAAATTAACGCGTCCCGCTTTCGCTTGCTCCGGTACTTCCTCGCTGAATTTTTTAACGTATTTTTCAACCGCAGGCGGGAATACGTGAGGAATATCGTAGTTACGTAACGCGATTTCCACTTCCATGCCTTTCGCCATGTTATCGCCCAGAATTTCGATAATTGCGCCTACGGGCTGGCTTAAATTAGCGGTGCGCGGTTTCAGTTCCACCACTACAACCTGTCCCATGCGCGCACCTTTGCGATCTTCGTTCGGTACCAGAATATCGCGTGAAATACGGCTGTCGTCCGGCACCACATAACCGATACCTTCTTCCAGGAAAAAACGACCGACAATTTGTTTTTTGCGGTTTTCCAGTACGCGTACGATACGCACTTCCTGACGGCCTTTTCGATCCAGTGCGGTAGGCTGGGCAAGCACAAAATCGCCGTGCATGACACGCTGCATTTGGGCGTTGGGAATAAACAAATCTTTTTTGTCCGTCCGCCCTTCGATTTGTAAGAAACCGTAACCGTCACGGTGTCCGATTACCGTTCCTTTGAGTAAATCCAGTTTTTCCGGCAACGCATAACGTTTCCGCTTGGTAAATACCAGCTGTCCGTCGTTTTCCATCGCACGTAAACGGCGACGTATCGCTTCGGTGCGTTCATCGTCTTTAATAGCGAAAATTTTCAACAGTTCTTCGCGACTCACGGGTTGATTCTGTTCGCGAATGATTTGCAGAATAAAATCCCGGCTCGGAATAGGATTTTCATATTTCGCCTGCTCTTTTTGATAATTCGGATCAAGATGAATGGAATCCGTAAGTGCGGTCATTTTTTTTACTGTTTTTTTGCCTGCCATGAGATTTTCCTCGTTGCAAATGAATAGGGTAAGTTTGACAGTTTGGTCAGGCTAAAGCAAGAAAAATCCCGGCGAGTACCGGGATTGTAGAGTTTAAAGCAATTCCACCGGAATTTTTACTACCAGTTTTTTGATAGTACCGCTTTTTTCACCGACATTACAGCACGGTTTATGCGGTTCGTAGGGCAGAAAAACGGCAAACATTTTAGGGCGTAAAACCAGCTCGCTTTTGAGTTCGATGTCTTTGCCCGCCAAGGTCAGCTGGTAATCGCTTTCTTCGTTGTAAGGTTCGTAATCCGCCGGATTTGGGGCGGTGACGCCGAATTCCATTTTTTCTTCACCGGAAATCAGCACCTGAATATCAAGATATTTTCGGTGAATTTCAGATTTACGCGCTTCGGCGGGTTCGCTTTCCACTTCCATCACGTTCATGAAAATACTGTCGGTAATGTCGTGACGGCCGGTTTGTAACGCGGCTAAATCAAGGGTGTTTAGGTAATCGCAGGTTTCCGCAATCACTTTCGGTAAACCGTGTTTAAAATCAGAGCGGGTTAAATCACCAAATAACATAAAAAAGTCCTCCGTTTTTGACCTCACTTTGCGAAAGTTAACGGGGAGTGTAATACGCAAAACCGGAAAGAACAAGGATTTACAAATAAAATTACCAATCGTGTTAAAAGGCGAGTATAATATGCCAGTTTTATTTTCCGTATTAGCGTGCGGCTACTAAAAGGGCGTTCGGCCCGCATTCGAGTGCGGTCGTTTTTGAGCGCATTTTTAATAGTCGCAATTTGGAAGATAAAACACTTAATCTATTAATTTTAAAAGGAAAAAGTTGTGAATCCAATTGTAAAACAATTTAAATACGGTCAACATACCGTAACATTGGAAACCGGCGCTATCGCCCGTCAGGCAACGGCGGCGGTGATGGCAAGTATGGACGATACTACGGTGTTTGTTTCCGTGGTAGCGAAAAAAGAGGTGAAAGAAGGTCAGGATTTCTTCCCGTTAACCGTAGATTACCAAGAGCGCAGTTATGCGGCAGGTAAAATCCCCGGCGGTTTCTTCAAACGTGAAGGTCGTCCTTCCGAAGGCGAAACGTTAATTGCACGTTTAATCGACCGCCCGATTCGTCCGTTGTTCCCGGAAGGTTTTTTAAACGAAATTCAAATTATTGCGACAGTGGTTTCCGTTAACCCGCAAATCAGCCCTGATTTGGTGGCAATGATCGGCGCTTCGGCGGCGCTTGCATTATCCGGTGTGCCTTTCAACGGCCCGATCGGTGCGGCGCGTGTCGGTTTTATTAACGATCAGTTCGTATTAAATCCGACCATGGCGGAACAAAAACAAAGCCGTTTGGATTTAGTGGTCGCGGGTACGGATAAAGCGGTGTTAATGGTGGAATCCGAAGCGGATATCTTAACTGAAGAACAAATGTTGGCTGCGGTGGTGTTCGGTCATCAGCAACAACAGGTTGTGATCGAAGCTATTAAAGAATTGGTGAAAGAAGCGGGTAAGCCGCGTTGGGATTGGGTTGCGCCGGAACCGGATACGGCATTAATCAATCAAGTGAAAGTGATTGCAGAAAGCCGTTTGGGTGATGCGTACCGTATCACGGAAAAACAAGTGCGCTACGAACAAATCGACGCCATTAAAGCGGATGTGATTGCGCAAATCACGGCTGAAAACGAAGAGGTGAGCGAAGGTAAAATCGTTGACATTTTCACCGCGCTGGAAAGCCAAATCGTACGCGGGCGTATCATTGCCGGCGAACCGCGTATCGACGGTCGTACCGTTGACACTGTGCGCGCCTTAGATATTTGTACCGGCGTGTTGCCGCGTACTCACGGTTCGGCCATCTTTACCCGCGGAGAAACTCAGGCGTTAGCGGTGGTCACCTTAGGTACGGAACGCGATGCGCAAATTCTTGACGAATTAACGGGCGAACGCCAGGATACTTTCTTATTCCATTACAATTTCCCTCCGTATTCGGTAGGTGAAACAGGTCGTGTAGGTTCGCCGAAACGTCGTGAAATCGGTCACGGTCGTTTGGCCAAACGTGGTGTGGCGGCCGTAATGCCAAGCATTAGCGAATTCCCGTATGTTGTGCGTGTGGTGTCCGAAATCACCGAATCGAACGGTTCTTCATCAATGGCATCCGTTTGCGGTGCGTCATTGGCCTTAATGGATGCCGGCGTGCCGGTTAAATCCGCGGTAGCGGGCATCGCCATGGGCTTGGTAAAAGAAGAAGATAAATTCGTCGTGCTTTCGGATATTTTGGGTGATGAAGACCATTTAGGCGATATGGACTTCAAAGTAGCGGGAACCCGTACCGGTGTGACCGCACTGCAAATGGACATCAAAATCGAAGGTATCACGCCTGAAATTATGCAAATCGCCTTGAACCAGGCAAAATCAGCGCGTATGCACATTTTGGGGGTAATGGAACAAGCCATTGCGGCACCGCGTGCGGAGATTTCCGAATATGCGCCGCGTATTTACACCATGAAAATCGATCCGAAGAAAATCAAAGACGTAATCGGTAAAGGCGGGGCGACTATTCGTACTTTAACCGAAGAAACCGGTACTTCGATCGATATTGACGATGACGGTACGGTAAAAATTGCCGCAATTGACGGTAATGCGGTGAAAGAAGTGATGGCGCGTATTGAAGAGATTACCGCCGAAGTGGAAGCAGGAGCGGTTTATACCGGTAAAGTCACGCGTCTGGCGGACTTCGGTGCGTTCGTTGCAATTCTGGGTAACAAAGAAGGTTTGGTTCATATTTCTCAAATCGCAGAAGAACGAGTTGAGAAAGTGAGCGATTATCTCCAGGTCGGTCAGGACGTTCAGGTTAAAGTAGTGGAAATCGACCGTCAGGGACGTATTCGTTTAACGATGAAAGACATCGTGTCCAAAGCTGAAAACGCCGACGCGCAAACTGACATTGTTGAAGAATAATTTGTAAAATCCGACCGCACTTTGATAATTTGGTACAAAGTGCGGTCATCTTTTCGAATTTTTATCCTAAGGCATTCTTAAATGGCACATCTGAAACGGTTTTTAAACGTCGGTTTATTTATTCCGGGTTTATTCGTTTTACTGCTTGCGGGCTGTACAAGCAGTACCGGAGTGTTCGTGTCCAAAAATAAGATTGTGCTGGCGGAACAATATCCTAATGTGCATTTTGAACAGGAAGTGATGATTGCACGCATCAGCCAAATACTGATTATAGGACAAATGTCGCATGAGGAACGCGCCGATTTACATTTTGAGCGCGGCGTACTTTACGACAGCTTAGGGCTTTGGGGAATGGCTCGTTATGATTTCACTCATGCCCTTGCACTGCAACCTAGAATGGCCGCAGTGTATAATTATTTAGGTTTGTATTCGTTATTAGATGAAGATTACGACAGTGCGTTGGAATCGTTCAACGTAGTGCTGGAATTAGATCCCGATTATGAATATACCTATTTGAATCGAGGTTTGGATTTTTATTACACAGGGCGTTATAACCTTGCGGCACAGGATTTTCATCGTTTCTATCAAGCGAATATTCAGGATCCTTACCGCGTATTATGGATTTATTTGAACGAACTGAAATTTAAACCGAGCGAGGCAAGACAGAATTTAGTCAATCGGGCGGAAACCCTTTCGACTGAATATTGGGGAACCTTTATCGTCCAATATTATTTGGGCAAACTTTCCGAGCAGGATTTATTAGACAAAGCCAAAGTCTTTGTAGATCCGCAATCTCCTGAATATGCGGAAATTCTGACGGAAACCTACTTTTATCTGGCAAAACAAAAACTCAATACAGGCGATTTGGATGAAGCGGAAACCTTGTTCAAATTGGCGGTGGCAAATCAGGTGTATAATTTTGTTGAGTATCGTTTTGCATTGTTTGAACTGGATAAGCTGAAAAAAGCCGATGCCGGCGAGCAAACGGAACCGATGTCGGACGCTTGGAAAGCGGCCGGTATTTTCGCGGATTAGATCATCTATTGGTGATACTCGCGATAAAGTGCGGTGGAAAAAAACAAAATTTTAAACGTTAGTACGGCTAACGAGTATAAAGTTTCGACATGATTCTTTATTTCGTGGCGTATCTTTAAAAACTTTTGCGGTTTGTAATTGCAAAAAATTATACACATGAAAGCCGATTGAGCTTTCCTTACATACAATCTGAGTATTTTAATGACTGAAACTAAAATTACCTTTGGCGACTTAGGTCTGCCTGACTTTATCCTTTCTGCAGTTTCGGAAATGGGTTTTGAATCACCTTCTCCTATCCAGCACGCCTGTATTCCGCACCTTTTAGAAGGTCGTGACGTGCTGGGTATGGCACAAACCGGAAGCGGTAAAACCGCCGCTTTTTCTTTGCCTTTATTGGCGCAGATCGATAGTGACGAAAAATATCCTCAAATGTTGGTGATGGCGCCGACGCGCGAACTGGCAATTCAAGTGGCGGATGCCTGTGAACAATTTACGAAAAATGCGAAAGGTATTCGTATCGTTACGCTTTACGGCGGACAACGTTACGATATTCAACTTCGTGCGTTACGCCAAGGCGCCCAAGTGGTGGTGGGGACGCCGGGTCGTATTCTGGACCATATCAAGCGCGGTACCTTGGATCTTTCCGCGTTAAAATTTATCGTGTTGGATGAAGCGGACGAGATGTTACGTATGGGCTTTATCGACGATGTAGAAACCGTGATGGCGGAATTGCCGGAACAGCACCAAACGGCATTGTTCTCGGCCACTATGCCGGAACCGATTCGTCGTATTACCAAACGTTTTATGACGAATCCGCAGGAGGTTAGAATCCAATCGACCCAACGTACTAATCCTGATATTGCTCAAAGCTGCTGGTATGTACGCGGTTATCGTAAAAATGAGGCATTATTGCGTTTTCTGGAAGTGGAAGATTTTGATGCCGCTATTATTTTCACCCGTACCAAAACAGGCACATTAGACGTTACGGAATTATTGGACAAACACGGTTTCCGTGCCGCCGCATTAAACGGTGATATGACCCAACAGGCGCGTGAACAAACCCTTGATCGTTTACGTAACGGCAGTTTGGATATTTTAGTGGCGACGGATGTGGCTGCCCGCGGTTTGGATGTGGAACGCATCAGTTTGGTAGTGAATTATGATATTCCGTTAGATGCCGAATCTTACGTACACCGTATAGGCCGTACCGGGCGGGCCGGTCGTTCCGGCAGCGCTATTTTATTTGTGGAACCGCGCGAACGTCGCTTGTTAGGCAATATCGAACGTTTGATGAAAAAACCGATTGAGGAAGTGGAATTGCCGAACCATGAACGTTTGCAAGCCTGCCGCCGTGCCAAATTTGTGGCGAAAATCACCAAACAGCTTGAACATCACGATTTAGAAAAATACCGTAGCTTATTGGAAGATTTGTTTACCGCAGATCAGGATCAGGAAGACATTGCCGCCGCTATGTTAATGTTGTTACAAGGTAAACAAAAATTGATTTTGCCGCCGGATGCGCCGATGCCGAAACGTAACGAACGCCGTGAACGGGCTAATCGCTCCCAACGTTCTGATGAACGTCGCGGTTACGGGGTACCGAAATCGATGGATTTGTACCGTATCGAAATCGGTCGTTCCGATGGGGTGGAGGTGCGTCATATTGTGGGTGCGATTGCCAATGAAGGTGATATTAACAGCCGCAATATCGGTCATATCAAATTATTTGATGATTATTCCACTATCGAATTACCGCAAGGCATGCCGAAGCAATTACTGCGTCATTTCGAAAAAACACGCGTACTGAATAAACAAATGCAAATGTCTTTCGTTCGTGAAGTTCAAAGCGGAGAACGCGCCGAACGTTTCGAACATCGCGACGGTAAGCGTCGCGCTAATGAGCGTTTCCATGAACGGGGAGAGCATCGTTTTAATGATCGAGGTTTTAAAGGCGACCGTAAATTCGGCGGAAAATTTGACCGCACTTTTAAAGACGTCGGTCGCAAAGAATTTCGTGAAAAAGGCTTTAAAGGCAGTCGTCACAGCTAATGCTAAGAGATAAAAAGGGGAGCATCCGCTCCCTTTTTTATATCTGTTAACCGGTAAAACCACTTTCCGAAAAGGCGGTTTTTATAATTAATGACGTAATTCCGATTCATTTTCCTGCAGACGAATTTTACCGTAGGTTTCGGTTAAATCCGGGCTGAAATTGATTTTCTTCAATTCAGGCACCACATTGGATTTCACCAACATACGCAGCGGCTGGAATTGCATGTTGCACATATAAAGTTGTTGATGGGGCAGCATATGTTGCACAAACCGGGTTAAGGCGTGAATGCCCCCGGTATCCAACACGTTCACGGCTTCACATTGCAGCACGATATGTTTGATTTCGCGATCCGTATGTACGGTTTTGTCATGCAGTTCCGCAAACAGATTATCCGCCGCAGCAAAGAATAACGGACCGCTGATTCGGTAAACCTGTACATCGGTTAAATCGTCCGGATGTTGCATTTCAATAGATTTTGTCATTTCGGCAATGGTTCGGATGAAGAGTAAGCTTGCCAACAAGACGCCTACGGAAATGGCAATAACCATATCGAAAATTACGGTGAGCAGAATACAAATCACTAGCACCGCGATTTCGTTTTTGCCGGAACGGCGCACCAGAGAAATGATATTATGGATATCCGCCATGTTCCATGCCACCATTAACAGTAATGCCGCCATTGAAGCTAAAGGCAGATAGGACAGCGCGTTGGCGAAAATTAACAGGGATAGCAGTACCAAAATCCCGTGGATAATACTGGCGACAGGCGAAACCGCGCCGGCTTTAACATTTGCCGCCGAGCGGGCGATCGCCGCCGTCGCCGTAATTCCGCCTAAAAACGGCGATAGGATGTTGCCGATCCCTTGAGCCAATAATTCATTATTGGAATGGTGTTTAGTGTCTGTCATATTATCCAGTACCACGGCGCATAATAAGGATTCGATGGCGCCGAGAACCGCCATAGAAAACGCCGCAGGCAATAAAGTCTGTAAAGCGGCGAAATCCCAATTAATGACTTCTCCTTGCGCATTAGGAATATTCCACGGCAACATAAATTGCGGTAATACGTTCGGAATACCGTTACCTACGGTACCGTCCGACAGCGTATAGGTGAAAGCGGAACCGATGGTGGCGACGTTCATACTGTAATAACTTAAGATTAATGCCAAAATAGTACCCACGATCACCGCCGGTAAATGTCCCGGAACAGGTAAGCGCAAACGACGCCATTGGGTTAACACGACAAGCGTAACTATTCCCACAACGGTATCCGGCCAACTGATTGTCGGTAGTGCGGTGAAAATAGTTTGTACTTTGTCAATATAATGGGAAGGCATTGACGGAATGGTTAAGCCGAGAAAATCTTTAATCTGCAATGTAGCGATGGTAATGCCAATCCCGCACGTGAAACCCAAAGTAACGGGTAGCGGGATATATTCGATTAAACGCCCCAAACGAAACAGCGCCATAATAATCAGAATGAGGCCGGAAAGCAGAGTTGCCATCAATAAACCGCCCAAACCGAATTGCTGGGTGATCGGATATAAAATCACTACGAATGCGGCGGTCGGTCCCGAAATATTGAAGCGGGATCCGCCGATAACCGCGATTAAAACGCCCGCTACGATAGCGGTATATAATCCGTGTTGCGGCGGTACACCGCTGGCAATGGCCAATGCCATAGAAAGCGGAATGGCGATAACGCCGACAGTAAGTCCCGCGATAATATCTCGAATTAAATGTTGTTTTGTGTAACCTTCACGAAACGTGTCTTTTAACGCGCTAAAAGGTTTCACGGCGAGAAAAGCATTTTTGGTTAAAAACCATTTATTTAGCATAGTAATTCCTGAACGAGAAAAAAGTGCGGTTATTTTACTCTCAATTTTTTAAAAAATTCATGCGTTAGCTCAATAAATTTGAAAAAAGACTGGACGGAAAGCCGATAAATTCTTATAATCTCGCCCGCTTCGTTGTTGTAAGGATTTTGTTCCGTACAAAATCGCAACAAAACGATAAAACGGAATTTATTCTGTATCCAACATGGTGAGATGTCCGAGTGGTTGAAGGAGCACGCCTGGAAAGCGTGTATACGGGAAACTGTATCGGGGGTTCGAATCCCCCTCTCACCGCCATTCAATATTAATTCCATTCATATTTATTCCGAAATTCTTTCATTTGTTTCCGGTTGAAATCTTCTTTATATTTACCGTCATTCCGGTTTCACTTTGATAAGGTTACTGAGATTCTTGGGTTCCCTTACCCCAAGTTTTAATAAAAAGGATTGGTCATGACCCGTAATTCTACAATTATTACCCATAAGCAAAAACGTAACGCATTAATTCTACTGACTTTTTTTCATATTTTTATTATTGCGGCAAGTAACTATCTGGTGCAGATTCCCTTCGAGATTCGTTTACCGTTAACCGCATTAGGGGCGGCCGAAGATTTTAGTTTTCACAGTACTTGGGGAACGTTAACGTTTCCGTTTATTTTTCTGGCGACGGATTTAACCGTGCGGGTGTTTGGTGCAATGTCGGCGCGACGAATCATATTTGCCGTGATGTTTCCTGCGTTGGCGGTCAGTTATGCGGTTTCTACTTTATTTTCGGACAGTCGCTATCAAGGGCTGCAGGCGCTGGCGTCATTTAACGGTTTTGTGTTTCGTATTGCCGTTGCCAGTTTCAGCGCATACGTGTTCGGGCAGTTACTGGATGTGTTAGTGTTTAATCGATTGCGAAAATTAAAAAACTGGTGGATAGCACCTAGCAGTTCAATGATTTTCGGTTCTATGGCGGACACGTTTATCTTTTTTGCGGTGGCGTTTTATGCCAGTACCGATCCGTTTATGGCGACGCACTGGATGGAACTGGGTTTTGTGGATTATTTGTTTAAGCTGTTTGTCGGCATCATGTTATTTGTGCCGGCTTACGGCGTGGTATTGAATTTTATTTTACGCAGGATTTTGTAACGGATTCGGCTAAATCGGTCTGTTCGGTAAGTGCGGTTAAAAAACATTGTTTTTATGACCGCACTTTTTTAAGCCTTAATCGCAGTAAAAAAGGAGTTGATATGCATTTAAGAGAAAAAATTGATAGTAGCCCGATGTCCGCTTATCAATGGATGATTGTGATTATGGCGGCCATTATGAACCTGCTTGACGGTTTCGATGTGTTGGCGTTGGCCTTTACGGCGACCAATATCCGCAATGAATTCGGTTTAAGCGGTGAACAACTCGGTTATTTGCTCAGTGCGGGGTTGTTCGGGATGACGGCGGGATCGCTGTTTTTGGCACCGGTAGCGGATAAAATCGGGCGGCGTCCGTTATTACTGATTGCCGTTGCTTTGTCCGCCGTAGGAATGTTGGGTTCGGCGTTTATCCAATCTCACCATACGTTGGCATTCTGGCGTGTAGTAACAGGCTTGGGCGTCGGCGGAATTTTGGTGGGAACGAATGTTTTAACCAGCGAATATTCCTCTCGTAAATGGCGTAGTTTCGCTATCAGCGTATATGCCGCCGGTTTTGGCGTCGGTGCGGTGCTGGGCGGAATGTTTGCCATGACGTTACAGGCGGAATACGGCTGGCGTTCGGTTTATCTGGCGGGATTTGCGTTGACGGCCGTTTGTCTGTCGGTACTGGTGGTCTGGTTGCCGGAATCTATTGATTTTCTCATGTCCAAACAACCGCATAATGCACAGTGTCGATTAAATAAAATTGCGAAGAAAATCGGCTTGGCAGGCGAATGGAGATTACCGGAAAAATCAACTTCCCCTACGCACAGATTACCGATTAATCAATTATTCAACGGACAATACCGTCGTTCGACCGGATTAATCTGGGTCGCGTTCTTTGCTATTATGTTCAGTTTTTATTTTGTCAGTTCATGGACGCCGGCATTGTTGAAAGAAGCGGGAATGACTACGGAACAAAGTGTCAGCGTAGGTATGATGATTTCGTTGGGCGGAACTTGCGGTTCTCTCTTTTACGGATTACTCGCCAGTCGTTGGTCGGCACGCAAGGTCTTGATTTTGTTTACCTTATTATCTGCCGTATTTGCCGTGATTTTCATTTTGTCCGCTTCCGTTTTATGGTTAGCCATGGTGTTCGGTGTGTTGGTCGGTGCCTTGATGAACGGCTGTATCAGCGGACTGTATACCCTCAATCCAAGCATTTACGACGCGGACATCCGAAGTACGGGAGTGGGTTGGGCTATCGGTGTCGGAAGAATCGGTGCGATTCTGGCGCCGATTATCGCCGGTACGTTACTGGATGCCGGTTGGGAAAAACAAAGCCTGTACGAAGGGATTGCCTTGGTGTTGTTGATTTCAGCGCTAGCATTGGCATTATTGAAAATTCGTACGGTGGTACAGTCCGCACAATAAAATACCGTTATTTTTGACCGCACTTTTCCGCATCTGTAAAGGCCGTATCCGGCTGAATACGATGCGGATTTTTCACTTTTTTGCCGGGGATGGTTTTTTCTGTTGGAGCGGGCTGTTGTTTAAGGGCTTTTGCATAGCCGAGCGGTAAAGCGATAGTTTTTGCGCTAAAAGCGCTTGATGCTCTTCCAATTCCTGCTGTTTTCGCACCAGATTTTCATAATGGGCGAGCAGAATTTCATAACGCTCGGGAATGGTTGAATCGCCCATGTGGCGTAATCGGGCGTATTCTTTGATTTGTATTAAGGGCACATCCATTCGTTTCAGACGAAGAATAAACTCCACCCATTCCAAATCGCGGCCGCTGTAACGGCGATAACCGTTAGCATTCCGTTCCGGCATTAGTAATCCTTCTTTTTCGTAATAACGCAAAGTATCGGCGGACAGTCCTGTTTTCGCCGAAAATTCTTTAATTTGCATAAAATAATCCTTGTCTTGGCGTAAAGTTCATAGTTTACCTTGCTTGAGTCATGTTATAAACAAGTAAGGAGTTATGCTAAATGATCAAAATTGAACGGAGCGCGGATTAGCGAAATGACGGGAAATTGACGATGAAGGGAAAAGCAAAAAACTTGTGGAAAGCGTAACGGCTTCCCACAAGTTACGAAAAATTATTTCATTTTTTCATTGGTTAACAGTTTGCCTTTGAATTCGCCGGTTAAAGAATTTAAGAAGGAAACGATGTCGTCAAGTTCCGCATCCGAAAAGTCTTTGTTGCTTTGGTAATGCCCCATTACGCGAACCGCTTCTTTAAGATCTTTGGCCGTCGCATCATGCAAATAAGGTGCGGTTAACGCCACGTTACGCAGAGTCGGCACCTTGAAGCGGTGCATGTCGTGAGGATCCTGGGTTTCGGCGAATCGTCCTTTATCCGCATCCGTTAATTCGGTACCGCGGGCTTTGAAATAATCGTCATAGATTCCCATATATTCAAAAGATTGCCCGCCCATTGCCGTGCCGGTATGGCAGGTATCGCATTTGGCGTCTCTGAATAATTGGTAACCGCGTTTTTGTTGATCGTTCAAAGCGTTTTGTTCGCCTTTTAAATAACGGTCGAACGCGCTGTTCGGTGTAATCAGTGTTTTTTCAAATTCACCGATGGCTTCCGTTACGGTTGCTTGCGTTAATTCAGGGAACACGGATAAAAATTCTTTTTTGAACGCTTCGTCCTGATCCAAACGGGCGATAATTTCATCCCAGTCTTTTGAGCCCATTTCCACCGGATTGGTCGGCGGACCGCCTGCTTGATCCGCTAAGGTTTTTGCGCGACCGTCCCAGAATTGCCATTTGTTAAATGCCGCATTGAATACGGTCGGAGCATTAATTCCGCCTTTTTTACCGTCGATTCCTTCGGAAACCGGTAAATTATCGACGCCCGCCTGAGCAAGCTGGTGACAGGTATGACACTGAATCGAACCGTCGCCGGATAAACGTCCGTCAAAATACAGTTTTTCGCCCAACGCCACTTTGTGCGGATCCGTCGGAATAGTGTCGGGAATCGGCTGTACTAAACGGTTTGCGTCGACACCTGCCGTATTTTTCGGTACAAAATGCGCTTCCCGTTGTTGTTTAATCCAATCCAATACTACTTGTTTTTCATTTTCGTCAGGACGACTTCCCCAGTGAACGTGCAGGAATTTCACTTCCGGCATTTCATCGTTACGCAGTACTTGTTCCAGTTTGGCTAAATCCGCTTCGGACAATTTGTTTGGATCTTTCATGCCGTCAAACATTTGATCCAAACGGAAACTGCGCAATCCTTTGCGAATATCTTCCGCCATCAGTTGTTTGGCTACCGGGAAAGAAGCATAACCCGGCAATTCCGCGCTCGGCGCATGGCAATATTGACAACCGTTGTCGAACATCACTTTAGCGACGGGCTTAAACTGCGTCGGCACATCTGTCGCGGCATAAAGCTTTTCCGATTGGGACTTATCGAAAAAATGGGCGTAGCCGACCATCGAAAAATATCCTACTGCGGCAATCCCGACCGCGGATAATAAATATTTTTTCATAGAGTCACTCCTATGTAGTAAAAAGGCGTGTGAATTATCTTATAAATCGTGTGGTTTTTGCTGATTGAAAAATCTATTAAATCAATAAGGGAAAACGATAAATGAACGCCATGGAAAGCGGAGGGAAAAGTGCGGTCGAAAAACGTAACGTTTTTGGTACATCGGTTTTTCCGACGGCTCCGAAAGCAAGATTATTTTCCGAAAATTATGAATCAAAACGAAGGATTTTTTACCGCACTTGGCAAATAAATTAATCGACGACACGTACCAATTCACGGATTAATGCCGTAGCGTAACTGCCGGCGGGCAGGAAGAACTGCAGACGTAATCCCGTCGGTTCGAATTGCCAGTTGAGATTTTGTGCCCGCATTAACAGCGGACGCCGCGCCGGCTTCAAATGTTCCCGCTTCATTAGAGTCAGTAGCGCTTGATGTTGTGCAACCACCTGATTTTCCAGCGCATTGGCGGATTGCGGCGGATCGCCGATAAGGGGAGCGGTAAGTAAAATGTCGTGATGTTCCAACCGCACTTGCAAGGCGTTTAAATCTTCTTTTTCATTCGCCTGAAACCAACTATGGGAACCGGCAAGTTGTAGAATATCGTTCGGCATCACTTGAGTGGCAAGTCCCATTTGTAAGCGGTCGGACACCACCAGATTAAATACTTCGCCGCGCGCGGCGGAAAGATAAAAACTGCGTTTTTTACGATCTTTCACCTGAATTTCACCCTTTGCCCAGCGCATGGCTTCGGTTAAATTATGTCCGTCCCGGCCGAAACGCTGTTCGGTAAAATAATTGGGAAAACCCAGTCGTTTAACCAGATTCAGGCGACGGTTGAGTTCCTCCGTCGCATCGGCATTACGCAGTAAAATATCGAAATGGTTACCCTGCAAACTGCCGGTTCGGATTTTACGGTTGTGACGCGTGACTTCCAGTATTTCGATGCCCTCAATACGGAACCGGCTGAAATCCGGCGTGGGTTTACCGGGCATGTGCAGACTGAACCATTGGTCGGTTATTGCGTTGCGATCCTTTAAACCGGCGTAGCTCATGTTGCGAACGGAAATGCCGCAGAATTTAGCTAACTGTTCGCCCGCCCAGATTGTGTTGGCGTTGGTTTTACGGATTTTCACCGCCGCGAATTCGCCGTCGCCGGATAACGGATAACCCAGTTCTTCCCGCACGATAAAATCGGTGGCTTGCTGTTTTAAAAGCGCGGTCTGTTCCGGCGCAGTTTGTAAATAGGCTAAATCTAACATTTTCTTGTGCTGCCTTATTGATAGGGATTTTGCAAAATTATAACGAAATTGACCGCACTTTGGAGACAAATCCGAAAGAGAATTTGCACTAAATTCTTGCGTCTGTCGATTGAGTTTAAAGCCTGTTTGATATAAACTATGCTCCCGTCTTGATACATTATATCAACTCTTTTTTACCCCCAACATTTTAGGTTCTTATATGGCTACCAATTATATTTTTGTCACAGGCGGTGTGGTTTCGTCATTAGGTAAAGGAATTGCGGCGGCGTCTTTGGCGGCATTGCTTGAGGCGCGCGGGTTAAATGTTACCATCATGAAACTCGACCCTTATATTAACGTTGACCCGGGTACTATGAGCCCGACCCAACACGGTGAAGTGTTTGTTACGCAAGACGGAGCGGAAACGGATTTGGATTTAGGGCATTACGAGCGTTTTATCCGAACCAAAATGACCAAACGCAATAACTTCACTACCGGTAAAATTTATTCCGAAGTGTTACGTAAAGAACGTCGAGGCGATTATTTGGGCGCCACTATTCAGGTTATTCCTCATATTACCAACGAAATCAAAGCGCGCGTGATTGACGGTGCGGCGGGTTATGATGTGGCGATTATCGAAGTCGGCGGAACGGTGGGTGATATCGAATCTTTGCCTTTCCTTGAAGCATTGCGTCAGTTAGCGGTGCAAGTGGGGCGCGAACGTACCATTTTCATGCATTTAACCTTAGTGCCGTACATTCCGACGGCGGGTGAAGTAAAAACCAAACCGACTCAGCATTCCGTTAAAGAATTGTTATCCATCGGTATTCAGCCGGATGTGCTGATTTGTCGTTCGGATCGCATGATTCCGGCGAACGAGCGTTCAAAAATCGCATTATTCTGTAATGTACCGGAAAAAGCGGTGATTTCCTTAAAAGATGTGGAATCTATTTATCAGATCCCGGCGTTATTGCAATCTCAAGGTTTGGATGAGTTCGTATGCAACCGTTTTCACCTGGAAGGCAAACCGGCGGATTTGTCGGAATGGGAACAAGTGCTTTACCGTCAGGCCAATCCGACGGGCGAAGTCACCATCGGTATGGTAGGGAAATATGTAGAATTGCCGGACGCCTATAAATCCGTTAACGAAGCATTGAAACATGCGGGGTTAACCAACCGGTTGACCGTTCACATTAAATATATCGACTCGCAGGATGTGGAAACCAAAGGCACGGATGTGTTGAAAGACCTGGACGGCATTTTGGTGCCGGGTGGGTTCGGTTATCGTGGCGTAGAGGGTAAAATTTTAACCGCACAATATGCCCGCGAAAACAATATTCCTTACCTTGGTATTTGTTTGGGAATGCAGACGGCATTAATCGAATATGCACGTAATGTTGCCGGTATGAAAGACGCTAATTCTTCAGAATTCGTAAAAGATTGCGCATATCCGGTAATCGGTCTGATTACCGAATGGCAGGATGCGGAGGGCAATGTAGAGCAGCGTTCCGAAAACTCGGATTTAGGCGGTACCATGCGCTTGGGCGCCCAACAATGTCATTTGATCGAAGGTTCTAAAGCACGTGAATTATATGGTAAAGAAACCATCGAAGAACGCCACCGTCACCGTTATGAAGTGAATAATACCTTATTGCCTCAAATTGAGGCGGCGGGCTTAAAAGTAACCGGTTTAAGTGCGGACAGAAAATTGGTAGAAATTATCGAGGTGCCGAATCACCCTTGGTTCGTAGCTTGCCAATTCCACCCGGAATTCACTTCCACCCCGCGCGACGGTCATCCGTTATTCGCAGGTTTTGTGAAAGCGGCAAAAGAAAATCAGAAAAAGTAGTGGTTTGATCAAAAGATCATAAAGTTTTGCAAGACAAAACGACGAAATACAGATACTATATTTGAGTTATATACCCATTTTAGATTAACTAAGAGGAAAACAAAAATGGCAAAAATCGTTAAAGTCATCGGTCGTGAAATTATCGACTCACGTGGTAACCCAACTGTTGAAGCGGAAGTGCATTTAGAAGGCGGTTTCGTAGGGTTAGCGGCAGCACCGTCAGGCGCATCCACCGGTTCCCGCGAAGCGTTAGAATTACGTGACGGCGATAAATCACGTTTCTTAGGTAAAGGTGTATTAAAAGCGGTTTCCGCAGTAAACAACGAAATTGCTCAAGCAGTAGTTGGTAAAGACGCATCTAACCAAGCCGAAATCGATCAAATCATGATCGACTTAGACGGTACCGACAACAAATCTAAATTCGGTGCGAATGCAATCTTGGCCGTGTCTTTAGCGAATGCCAAAGCGGCGGCAGCATCAAAAGGCTTACCTCTTTACGCGTACATTGCAGAATTAAACGGTACTCCGGGTCAATATTCTATGCCGTTACCGATGATGAACATCATCAACGGCGGTGAACACGCAGACAACAACGTGGACATTCAAGAGTTCATGATTCAGCCGGTCGGTGCGAAAACTTTACGTGAGGCCGTACGTATCGGTTCAGAAGTCTTCCACAACTTGGCTAAAGTATTAAAAGCTAAAGGTTATAACACCGCAGTCGGTGACGAAGGCGGTTTTGCGCCAAATTTAGGTTCGAATGCGGAAGCTTTGGCGTGCATTAAAGAAGCCGTTGAAAAAGCAGGCTATACGTTAGGTAAAGACGTAACTTTAGCGATGGACTGCGCGTCTTCCGAATTCTACAACAAAGAAACCGGTAAATACGAAATGAAAGGTGAAGGTCGTTCATTCACTTCTCAAGAATTTACTCACTATTTAGAAGAATTATGCAAACAATACCCAATCGTGTCTATCGAAGACGGTCAGGACGAATCCGACTGGGACGGTTTTGCGTATCAAACTAAAGTTTTAGGTGACAACGTTCAATTAGTTGGTGACGATTTATTCGTGACCAACACCAAAATCTTGAAAGAAGGTATCGAAAAAGGTATCGCGAACTCTATCTTAATCAAATTCAACCAGATCGGTTCATTAACCGAAACTTTAGCCGCAATCAAAATGGCTAAAGACGCAGGTTACACGGCGGTTATTTCACACCGCAGCGGTGAAACCGAAGATGCGACGATTGCAGATTTAGCAGTCGGTACTGCAGCAGGCCAAATCAAAACCGGTTCAATGAGCCGTTCAGACCGCGTTGCGAAATACAACCAATTAATCCGTATCGAAGAAGCATTAGGCGACAAAGCGCCGTTCTTAGGGTTAAAAGCGGTGAAAGGTCAAGCTTAATTGCTGATTGAGTTGATTAAAAACCGATAGAAAAACGACCGCACTTTTAAAGTGTGGTCGTTTCTTATCGTTCTTATTTTCGGACGGTTTCTAAAAATGCAATAAACGTACCTTTTTGCAGTTCCGATAATTCCGCCCATTTCTGATCGGATTCAGACATACTTAAATTATTAACTAAAGATTCATTCGGAAAACAGTCCTGAAAAAACCAGCTGATTGGTGTTTTTAAGAAAATGGCGATATCAATAAGATGCGCCACATTAATTTTACTTGCCCCACGTTCGTAACGGGATAACTGCTGTTGCGACAGATCTATATATTCCGCCAATTTTTCTGCGGAAAATCCCATTTCTTTCCGTTTTTGTTGAATACGTTGTCCAATCAGTTTA
This sequence comes from Actinobacillus succinogenes 130Z, assembly GCF_000017245.1. NCBI lineage: Bacteria > Pseudomonadati > Pseudomonadota > Gammaproteobacteria > Pasteurellales > Pasteurellaceae > Actinobacillus > Actinobacillus succinogenes. The sequence continues at coordinate 2,252,036 of NC_009655.1, read as the reverse complement.
TCTGCCTCAACTGCCAATAGCTGCGCCATTTTTTAACCTTTACTAAAAAATACTCATCTATTGATATTTTGTTGAATTTCTATCTTGAAAACAGCGTTATAGATGAGTAATAATACGTTTGTTTACTTATCTATAGATTGGTAAACATTAAATATACTTATCACTAAACTAAGGAACAAAATTATGATGAAAAAATTGCTTATTAGTGCATTGTTAGGTGTTGGAGTTTTGTTAACAGGTTGCGCAACTATCGTAGGAGATAAAACTCAGACAATTTCAATTAACAGTAATCCTGCCGGAGCAAATTATTCTATTCAGGATGAAACCGGCAAGGTAGTGCAAACCGGCGTTACGCCAGCAAATGTCATTTTGGAAAAACACGATGGTAGTTACTTTGGTAAGAAAACTTATAAAGTGACTTTCTCTAAAGAAGGTTATAAAGATAGTGAATATTCTTTATCAACCATGGCAAACGGAAAATATATTTTAGGGAATCTAGTGTTTGGTGGCTTAGTCGGTTGGTTTGTTGTCGATCCGTTAAATGGTGGAATGTATACCATTTCTCCAGAAACGGTAGATCAGGAATTAGAGAATAATTAAAAGGAGTTTGAGTATGAAAAAATTTATTTTTTCTACGTTACTGGTTGCTTGTTTAACGGCATGTAGTGGTGGCGGAGGTGGCGGCGGTACGGCAGAAACACCGGACGGCACTCGGATCGATCTTTCTCATAGCCCGAAAGGTGACATCGTAGCCAAGACTACGGATGGTGAGTTTTATGGAAAAAATCACGATGATTCTTTTTATGGTGTTTGGATTAATGATACCAAAACAATAAAAGAAGTTCGTTATCAAGGTACGCCGGCAACGAATTTACCTTCGGGTTCAGCAACTTATATCGGGACTGCATATTGGGTAGACGGTATCACAGGTTTGCCTTCCAAAGGCGGCAGAACCGTATTAAATGCAGATTTTTCTCAAAAAACCATTGATGGGAAAATTGAATTTAATATGTTAAATGATGGGCGGTTACAAGATATTACATTGCACAAAACTCAATTAAATGGCGCTAAGTTTGATGGTGTCGCGACTACAATATCACAAACAGGTACCTATGAAGGCGGATTGTTCGGTAAAGATGCAAAAGAAGCGGCAGGTATTGCCACATTTAATGACAGTTCCTATAACACAGCTTTTGGCGGTATTCGTTATTAGTTTTTCGCTCCCTGTTAAAGGGAGCTTTATTTTATCTTATGCGATTTTATCTTTTCCTCTGTCTTTTCTTTAGTTCAGCCGTTTTAGCACAGGATTTATCAATTGAATATAATTTAAAGCAGGCAATTTATCGGCAGAACGGTCAACAGATTCAAATTTTATTACGGGATTATTTTCAAGAGAAAAATAAAGATCCGATTCTTATTGCTTATGCTCAAGCAAAATTAGCGTTTATACAAAAAGATTATGTTACGGCGATTAATATTTATCGGAAAATCATCAGTTATCGTCCCGATTTAAATTCGATGAGAACGGAACTTGCGATCGCTTTGTTTATGGATCATCAGGATGCCGCAGCTAGAGTACAGCTGGACAAAGTGAGGAGTGCTAAGGGCTTACCTGATTCGGCTTATAGGTTGATTGAACAATACATTGATGCGCTCAATCAACGTAATAGTTGGCAAATTGAAGGCGGTTTTTCTTATATTAAAACGAACAATGTAGAGAATGTATCTGATAGGATTGATATAGAAAATACCGGATTTATAAAAAGTGAAAATATGTTGCCGAAAAAAGCTAATGGATTAGCCTATAACTTAAGTATTGGTAAAGATTTCAATATCTATCAATCCCATTATTTGTCATTAAATAATGAAACGATAGGAAAAACGTATTGGGATAATCATCAATATGATGATTTGTCTAATCGCTTTTTTATGGGGTATGCATACAAGAAAAATGATCAGACGATTCGTATTCGACCTTTCTATGATAAGCGTTGGTATGGCGGCAATTCGTACCATTGGTCAAACGGAGTTCAATTCGATTACGGTTTATGGCTATCATCAAATTGGCAAAGTTACCATACACTTGAATATGAGAAACGTAATTTCTTTAAAAATAAGGAATTTTCGGGAAACATTAAAACATTTTCTACCAGCCTGATCTGGTATCGAAACCCCGAACATATATGGTATATCGGGACAACTTTTTCACGAGAAAATATGCAGGAACGCCAATATAGTTCGGATATAAAAAATATCAGAATCGGTTGGTTGCAAGAATATTCTTGGGGAATTTCTACTAAATTAAGCATGGGGGCAACTATTCGTCAGTTCAAAGCGGAAGCGATTCTTGGTGGGATTTTGCCCTTGAACAAAACTCGTCAAGATCATATTTATACCGCTATTGCGCAGCTTTGGAAGAGAGATTGGCATTTATGGAATATCACTCCAAAGTTGAGTTTAAATTGGAAAAAACAAAAGAGTAATTTAGATTCGCTTTATTCTTATCAGGAAAAGAATGCTACCATTGTGTTTGAAAAAGTATTTTAGGGTTTAGTGCCAAGTAAGAAAGATTAAATCTTAATTATTTATCAATGAAAAATTCTGTATAGTTCTATCTTAGTGATACAATACACACCCTTACAAACTTGGATTCATAACAAATATATGACAGATGATAAATTACTCACCGAACCCTGGCTTACGTGGGCAACTCAAATCCAAACCATAGCTCAGAACGGATTAGCATACAGTAAAAATGTTTATGATCTTGAACGTTACGGGCAATTGCGGGACATTGCGGCGGAAATGTTGAGTTATAAAACGGACATTCCGGTGGAAAAAGTCAAAAATTTATTCTGTAACGAGCAAGGTTATCAAACGCCGAAAATCGATTCCCGAGCGGCGATTTTTAAAGATAGTAAAATTCTGTTGGTGCAGGAAAATTCGGGATTATGGTCGTTACCCGGCGGTTGGATCGACGTCACTGAAACCATTCGTAGCAATACGATTAAAGAAGTGCAGGAAGAAGCGGGATTATCCGTTAATCCGCAATTTATCATCGCCATTCACGAACAGCATGCGCGAAATTACCCGGTTTTTGCCCATCGGGTGCTGAAAACCTTTGTAATGTGCGAACTGCTCGGCGGCGAATTTCAGCCGAACAGCGAAACATTGCAATCCGCTTATTTCGATATAAATGAAATCCCTGAAATGGACGGCGAAAAGAATACCGTAGAACAAGTGAAGCTGTGTTTTAAAGCCCATCGCAGCCCTCAATGGATAACGCAATTTGATTAAGGAAACAAATGTTACATTTAGTATTGGAAGATAAACATTTAATTGGGCAGGCTAAACGATTTGGCGCCCATTCTATCAAGCATGATCATTTGGTGGTAATGTTTGAGGACGACGGCGATACCGGTTATTTTTATGCCTTGAATACCGAACAAGAACAACCGGTGGTGGACAGCCTGTTTGTATACAGCAGCAATGATATCGAAGGAAAACACGAACCGCGTACTTTTCAGATTTGCTGGACGGACGACGGCATGCAGGCGTTTTTACTGGTGAACGGTTATCCGCACGCATCCTTTGATTTCACCCGTTTAGTGGGTTTCAACCACAGTAAATATCCGGAACCGGATTTAAGCGGCATGTGGTCGCACGAACAAATCACCGATAAATTAGTTGCCGAATGGTTGAAATAAACTAAGAAATATAGCGAAAAACGTTAAAAAAACGACCGCACTTTTGCCCGATTTCATTATCGGTCGCCAAAAGTGCGGTCGAATTTTTGCTTATTTTTTATGTCTGTTTCGTTTCAATTTCCGGCCAGGCGTTAACCACCGCTTTTACTAATGTTGCTAACGGAATAGCAAAGAAAACGCCCCAGAAACCCCACAAGCCGCCGAAAATCAGTACAGCGACGATAATGGTGAGCGGATGTAAATTCACCGCCTCGGAGAATAAAAACGGCACCAGCAGGTTACCGTCCAGCAGTTGGGAAATTATATAGGCGGTCATGATATACCAGAACGTGGCCTGCGCACCGAACTGGAAGAATGCCACCAGCGCCACCGGAATAGTGACAATGACGGCGCCTACGTACGGAATCAGCACGGAAATGCCCACGGCTACGGCCAGTAAAAGCGGATAGCGCAACTGGAAGAACAGAAAAATAACGTAAGTCACGGCGGCGACGATAGCGATTTCCAGTAATTTCCCGCGAATATAATTGGCGATTTGCTGTTGCATTTCCGTCCAAACCTGACTGGCGAGATGACGGTTTTTCGGTAAAAATTTCGTTACGCCGGAAAGTAGCGCCTGTTTGTCTTTCAGCATAAAAAACATCATCAACGGCACTAAAAAGGCATAAATCCCGATGCTGACCAGATTGACGATCGAACTGAGTGAAAATTTGACCGCACTCTCGCCGAATGCCAGAATTTTTTCCCGGGTAGAACTGAACAAACTGTCGATTAACTGATAATCCACCAATTCGGGGTAATGTTCCGGCAGCGTCGCGACCCATTCATGTAACTTATTGAACATATTAGGTAAATCGCTCAATAAGTTAACGGTTTGTCCCACCAGATTCGGCAGTAAACCGAATACGATAACCGCCACCAAACCGATAAACCCGCCGAGAATCAACGTAATGGCAAGCAGGCGGGGGATTTTAAATTTAGCATTCAGAAAATTAATGGGAATTTCAAGCAGATACGCCAATACGAGCGCAATGAGCAAGGGAGCGATTAAGCCGCTGAAAAAATAAAGGGCGATAAAACCGAACAGCAAAATAGCAGCCAGCCCCATAGCCTGGGGATCGCTGAAATTACGCTGATACCAACTTTTAAATAGCTCGACCATTGAATGCTTTCCTCATTAGAAATTTTCTTGATTATAAGTTAAAATTCGTCCGATTTACATATATAATGACCGCCGTTTATTCACAGGAGAAAACCATGGTAAAGAAAAAAACACGGAAAAATCAAACCGCACTTTCCGTTACCGAAACGCGAAACCGTACGGTTTACCGACACCAATGCGGAACGATCCGGGATAATGCGCTGCAGGCGTTATTGCATGATCCTTTGTTTCGCCAACGCGTCGAGAAAAAATTGAAGGGTAAAGGCAGTTACCAACGCAAACCGAAATTCGTGAAATCCATATTTGAAAAGCCCGATGATAAAATGTCTCGTGTCAGAGATTTTATCATCGGGTTTTTCTTAATTAATAAACATGACATGCTAAATTAGAGGTGAATATGTCGGCAAACACAGAATTATTATTCAGCAATACATGGAATGTGCGTATCAGTGATCCGGGTGAAGAAGGTGCGCACAGCCATTTTTTCGAAACCGTTTATCTGACATTAGAAGCCCATGTGGACGGCGGAACGGTCAGTTACGAATTCACCCGAAAAGTGGAAAATGAAGTGAAAATCAACCGCACTTTTACGGAATTAAACGAACTTTTCATCTTTCTGGCGGATTATTTGGATCCGGTTTCATTGGGCAATTTAGGGGTGAAAATCGGGCAACTCGGTTTGGCGAAAGCTTAAGTCGGCGCTTATTCTGAAATATTCCCCGTAAAATCCTCCCGAAACGGAGGATTTGTACTATTCGAACTCACATTTCTCATCGGTACGGTATGGGATTTTGTCGTTTTTTCTTTTTATTTCTTATTTAAGATTCTGTATTTTCGAGAGAATGAAAATAATATGGGTAAACTTAGAAAATCCCTCTATATATTGACGGCGACGTTGCTGTCGGCGTGTAATTTAGTCACCTATCAACCGGTGGAAACTATCAGCCGGGTGAATGAACGGCAAGGATACCGTCTGCGTCCGGTAGTCGCGGAAAACACGCGGGACGGCAACCTGATTATAGTGATGTTTTCCGGCGGCGGTTCGCGTGCGGCGGCGTTAGGTTACGGCGTGTTGGAACAATTCAAAAATGCCGGTGTACGCCCGACGGCAAAAGGTATGACGTTGCTGGATAATATCGATTTGGTGTACGGCGTATCCGGCGGTTCCGTGCTGGCAAGTTATTTTGCACTGGAAGGACGGGAGGTCGTACCTAAATTCTCCGATAATTTTCTTAAGAAAAATTTTCAGCGCGAAGTCATCAGTCAGGTTTTCTCGGTATCCAATCTTCCCCGCTTGACTTCACCGCAATTCGGTCGGGGGGATTTATTGCAGGAACAGCTGAATATTACCCTTTATCACGGCAAAACCTTCGAGGATTTGGATAAAAACCGTAAAGGACCTTTTGCGGTAATTAGCGCAACGGATATGAATATGGGGCAAAAAATAACCTTTACCCAGGATGTGTTCGACGGTTTATGCTTGAATCTGAATGATTTGGAAATTGCCCGTGCGGTGGCGGCATCCAGTTCCGTACCTTTGGTTTTTGCTCCGTTAACGCTGAATAATTACGGCGGTAATTGTCATTTCGCTATGCCGAAAGAATTTGTTATGCGAGAAAAGACGGTTAACGGCTTGATTGTCAAAAATATTGAAGAAACCAAACATATGTTAACCCAATACCAAAATGCGCAGGAACGACCTTATATCCATTTGGTGGACGGCGGATTAACCGATAATCTGGGGCTGGCAAGTCTGCTGGATATGTCGGATGTACTGGGATTAGATCAAATGTATGAACATGTGCAGAAACTGAATTTGAAAAATATTGTGGTGATTAACGTGAATGCTCAAAACGAGGTTCGCAACGAAACGGATAAATCGGCGGATGTTCCGGGTATGAGCGAAGTGATTAATACTATAATTAATGTGCCGATTGACAATACTACACAAAATTCTCTGCGCCGATTCCGTGAGTTCACGGATAACTGGAACCGTTATAAAATGAAAAAACGCGGTCCGAAAGTATCGTTGCATTTCGTCGGGCTGAGCATGAAAGAGTTGCCTGAGGGAGAATTAAAACAAAAAGTCCTGAATATCGGCACGTCTTTTTATTTACCGAAATCCGATGTGGACGATTTACGCCGGGCTGCGCAAATTCTGTTACAAAATTCTGCGGAATATCGTGAAGCGCTGAGCGCATTACAATAATGTGCAAAGAGGAATATGTGCGGTTGGAAATTTATTGATTTTGCGCAATAGATCACAGTTTTTATAATGAAATACCCCATGATAGGTAATAAAAAAACAAGTGCACTGCCTTATAATTTGTAAACGATAATATAGGGATTCGGGTATTTTGGCAGAAACAATATTGCCTCGCCGTCAATTTTTGCGAGGAAAGTTTTTAACCGCATTGCAATCGGAAAGAGAGAAGACACAAGGTTTCAACGGTATACGGCCGCCTTGGGCGGTAGCGGAAACAGCATTTGTCGCAGAGTGCAGCCGTTGCGGCGATTGCGTGCGGTCATGCGAAACCGGCGTCTTAATCGTCGGTGCCGGCGGATTTCCCGAAATTGATTTTACCCGCTCGGAATGTACGTTTTGCGGACATTGCGCGACAGTATGCCGACAACCGGTTTTTCGCGCTTTGGACGAACCGGCTTGGCCGCATAAAATTGAAATTCAGTCATTTTGTCTGACATTTCGGGGGGTAGAATGCCGAGCCTGCGAAGATAACTGTGAAAGTCGCGCTATCCGTTTTAAGCGGGAAATAGGCGGTATCGCTAAACCGCAAGTGAATGTGCGAGCCTGTAACGGTTGCGGTGCCTGTTTGCGCGTTTGCCCGGTAAGTGCGGTCAAAATTTTAAAAGAATTAACAACCAATGAGTGATTTAAAAACAAGTGAAAACTGGTATGTGTGCAGTTTAGTCGTGCAGGCTAAACCGGTAAAACTGGAACAAGTTAAAGCGGATATTTTAAACATTCCGCACGCCGAGATCCACGGTGAAAAACCGGAAGAAGGTAAATTGATCGTAACACTGGAAAGCGATCAGCATTTAGCTTTATCCGATTTAATCAATGAAGTCAAAAATGTGAACGGAGTGATTGTCGTCTCACTGATTTCGAATTATATCGATGAATCGTAAATTTAATTTTTAATCTAAAATGTGGGAATAGTTATGGAACTTAATCGTAGAGATTTTATGAAAGCCAATGCGGCAATCGCTGCAGCCGCCGCCGCCGGAATCACGATTCCGGTAAAAAACGTACAGGCTGCGGATGACGGTATTCGCTGGGATAAAGCGCCGTGCCGTTATTGCGGAACCGGTTGTAGCGTGTTGGTCGGTACTAAAGACGGTCGTGTCGTGGCAACCCAAGGCGATCCGGATGCGGAAGTCAACCGCGGATTAAACTGCATTAAGGGTTATTTCCTGTCGAAAATCATGTACGGTGCCGACCGTGTTCAGCAACCGTTGCTGCGTATGAAAGACGGTAAATTTGATAAAGAAGGGGATTTCACACCGATTTCTTGGGAGCAAGCTTTCACCATCATGGCGGAAAAAATCAAAGACATTCTGAAGAAAAAAGAACCGAATGCGATAGGGATGTTTTCTTCCGGTCAAACCACCATTTACGAAGGCTATGCTAAAGTGAAATTATGGAAAGCCGGTCTGCGCTCCAACACTATCGATCCGAATGCCCGCCACTGTATGGCGTCTGCTGCGGTGGCATTTATGCGTACTTTCGGTATGGACGAACCGATGGGTTGTTATAACGATATCGAAAAAGCCGACACATTCGTACTTTGGGGATCGAACATGGCGGAAATGCACCCGATTTTATGGAGCCGTATTTCCGATCGCCGTTTGTCCGGAGATAACGTAAAAGTAGTCGTGATGTCTACTTACGAACACCGTTCCTTTGAACTGGCCGACACCCCGATTATCTTCAAACCGCAATCAGACTTGGCGATCTTAAATTATATCGCCAATTACATTATCCAAAACGATAAAGTCGACTGGGATTTCGTCAACAAACATACCAAATTCAAACGCGGGGAAACCAACATCGGTTACGGCTTACGTCCGGAACATCCGTTACAACAAGGGACTAATGCTAAAACAGCGGGTAAAATGTACGATTCCGATTTTGAAGAATTCAAAAAAATCGTTTCCGAATATACCTTGGATAAAGCTCATGAAATTTCCGGCGTACCGAAAGATCAGCTGGAAACGTTAGCGAAAATGTATGCGGATCCGGAACAAAATCTGGTTTCTTACTGGACTATGGGCTTCAACCAGCATACCCGCGGTGTTTGGGTGAACCAAATGATGTACAACGTGCACTTGCTTACCGGTAAAATTTCCAAACCGGGTTGCGGACCGTTTTCATTAACCGGCCAGCCTTCCGCTTGCGGTACGGCGCGTGAAGTAGGGACTTTTATTCACCGTTTGCCGGCGGATATGGTAGTGACCAATCCTAAACATGTCGCCAAAGCTGAAGAAATTTGGCAATTACCTGCGGGCACTATTCCGACGGTGCCGGGTTTCCATGCCGTAGCGCAAAGCCGTGCTTTGAAAGACGGTAAACTTAACTTTTTGTGGCAAATGTGTACTAACAATATGCAGGGCGGCCCGAATATTAATGAGGAAACGTTCCCCGGCTGGCGTAATCCGGAAAACTTTATTGTGGTTTCCGACCCTTATCCGTCCACCAGTGCGGTTGCCGCAGACTTGATTCTACCGACTTGTATGTGGGTGGAAAAAGAAGGCGGCTACGGTAACGCGGAACGCCGCACCCAGTTATGGCGCCAGCAAGTGAAGGGGCCGGGCGAATCCCGCTCCGACTTATGGCAAATCGTCGAATTCTCTAAATATTTCAAAACCGATGAAGTTTGGTCTGAAGAATTATTGGCCCAAAAGCCGGAATATCGTGGCAAAACGCTTTACGAAGTTTTGTATAAAAACGGTGAGGTGGACAAATTCCAAGTGCCGACAAACATTCCGGGTTACATCAATGATGAAGCGGATCATTTCGGTTTCTATCTGCAAAAAGGCTTATTCGAAGAATATGCAAGTTTCGGTCGCGGGCATGGCCACGATTTGGCTCCGTTTGATGTCTACCACCAAGTGCGCGGTTTACGTTGGCCGGTGGTTGACGGTAAAGAAACCTTATGGCGCTACCGTGAAGGTTACGATCCGTATGTAAAATCGGGTGAAGAAGTGGCATTCTACGGCAATCCGGATAATAAAGCTATTATCTTAGGCGTGCCTTATGAAGCACCGGCGGAAAGCCCGGATGAGGAATACGATTTATGGTTATGTACCGGTCGTGTGCTGGAACACTGGCATACCGGTACTATGACCCGTCGGGTACCGGAATTACACAAAGCGTTCCCGAATAACTTAGTATGGATGCACCCTACAGATGCGAAGAAACGCGGTCTTCGTCACGGTGACAAAGTGAAATTAATTACCCGCCGCGGCGAGATGATTTCCCACTTGGATACCCGTGGTCGTAATAAAACGCCGGAAGGCTTAATCTTTACCACTTTCTTTGATGCCGGTCAGTTAACCAATAAATTGACCTTGGATGCAACGGATCCTATTTCATTCGAAACGGATTATAAAAAATGCGCGGTTAAAGTCGTCAAAGCATAACAAAGTACGGTCGGAATTTTCTCTGTTTTTGTGAAAACCGACCGATTGAGGGGGCGTATTCGATACGTCCCGTAGGCTATCGACATTCGGTGGAACGTATATAGAAGAAGTACGTTGTTACCTGAAATATAGGAACTGCATATGAAATTGGATCCGAACCGTCGCCAATTCTTAAAGAATGTGACGAGAACCGCAGCCGGTGTTTGCGGAGTGGGTGTTATCCTCGGATTACAACAACATCAGGCAAATGCCAAAGAAGGTGTGGCGTTACGTCCGCCGGGCGCGTTGCCGGAGAAAGATTTTCTGGCGGCCTGCACCCGTTGCGGTCAGTGTGTGCAAGCTTGTCCTTACGATATGCTGCATTTGGCGAGTCTGCTTTCCCCCATGGAAGCCGGTACGCCTTATTTTGTAGCCCGTGACAAACCTTGTGAAATGTGCCCCGATATTCCTTGTATGAATGCCTGTCCGACGGGTGCGTTAAGTGAAGAACTGAAAGATATCGATGACGCCCGTATGGGACTGGCGGTATTGTTAGATCATGAAACCTGTCTGAACTGGCAAGGATTGCGTTGTGACGTGTGTTATCGTGTTTGTCCGTTGATTGACAAAGCCATTACTCTGGAAAACGTTCACAACGATCGTACCCATATCCATGCTAAGTTGATTCCGACCGTACATTCCGACGCTTGTACGGGATGCGGCAAATGCGAACAGGCTTGCGTGTTGGAAGAAGCTGCCATCAAAGTATTGCCGATGGATTTGGCAAAAGGCCTGTTGGGACGTCATTACCGTTTAGGCTGGCAGGAGAAACAAAATGCGGGCAAAGCTTTATTGGAAGAGCAGCACCCTGATGGTCTGCGTCCGTCTTTAGATGCGCGAATGCCGGAAGGATTGTCCGAACCGACATATCAACACATGAAAGTGAAACCGAATCAAAAAGTGGCGACGCCAAGTCGTGCCGCGGATGATTATGTTCCGCGTTCAACAACGGTTGATGCGCCGCAGCATTTCCCTGATTTAGAATTAAATACTAAGGGGGTGAAATAATGGCAATCACCAAAACGACCCCGAATAAACCCAAAAATGCGGGTTTGGAAGCGCGTCAGAAACTGGGCTGGTGGCATGCGTACCGTTTTTTGATTTTGCGTCGCTTAAGCCAGTTAAGCGTCATTCTGATGTTTTTGACCGGACCGCTTTGGAATGTCTGGATTTTAAAAGGTAACTACAGTTCCAGTATGTTGTTTGATGTAGTGCCGTTAACGGATCCGTTGATTACGGCAGAAAGTCTGGCGACCGGTTATTTACCGGAATGGACAACGATTATCGGCGCTTTAATTATTGTGCTGTTTTATGCCGTTGTCGCCAGCAAGGCTTTTTGCAGCTGGGTTTGTCCGATGAATATGGTAACGGATACTGCGGCATGGCTACGCCGTAAATTGGGGATTCGGCAAACGGCAAAACTTCCGCGTAATTTACGTTATGTTTTGTTAACCGTTATTTTGGCGGGAAGTGCCGTTTCCGGTACGTTACTGTGGGAATGGATTAATCCTGTAGCGGCGTTCGGACGTGTGTTTGTTTACGGACTGGGAGCGACCTTATGGCTGGTCGCGGTCGTATTTTTCTTCGATCTATTGGTTGTCGAACACGGTTGGTGCGGACATCTTTGCCCCATCGGTGCCGTTTACGGCTTGATCGGTTCGAAAAGTTTGATCAAGGTCAATGTGGTCGATCGCGCCCGTTGTGACCGTTGTATGGACTGTTACAATGTGTGTCCGGAACCGCAAGTGTTACGCTTACCGTTGCACGGTTCGGAGCACGACAGCCAAATTATACTGGAGAAAGATTGTATAACTTGCGGACGTTGTATTGACGTTTGCCCTGAAAATGTTTTTGCTTTTGGTTCCCGTTTCGAGAAGCAAGTGCATATAAAAAATATCGAATAACCTCTTCAGCAAAAGAGAATATAAAGAATTCTAAATTTAACGGAGTGATTTAATGATGAGAAAATATCTCGCCCTTATTTTGACCGCACTTGCGGGATTCGCGGTTGCCGAAACGCCCTCGTCAAACCTGACGATGGAGCAAATGCCGGAAAATGTCGCGCCTGCCTACACCAATCCGCAAAAAGACGTGGGCAATATTCCGACGACTTTCCCGCATCAACCGCCGTTGGTACCGCACAGTATTCGCGGTTTACAGGTGACTAAAAATGCCAACCAGTGTTTAGGCTGTCATTCGCCCGAAGTTTCGCCGACCACAGGCGCGCCGCGCGTACCGGAAAGCCATTTTTTGGATCGTGACGGTAAACGCACAGAAGGAACCTCTCCGCGCCGTTATTTCTGTTTACAATGCCACGTTCAACAAACCGACGTGAATCCGATTGTTCAGAATAAATTTGAAACTATTCGCAAAACGCAAGGTAAATAAGGAGCAAGGCAATGATCAAGAAATTCTGGAACTGGTTCCGTAGTCCGAGCAAAATGGCGGTCGGTGCGGTCGTATTATTATCTGCAATCGGCGGTATTCTTGCGTGGGGCGGTTTCAACGTCGGATTGGAACACACGAATACGGAAGAATTCTGTTCAAGCTGTCACATGAACGATGTGGTGCCGGAATACCGTCAAACGATTCACTATTCGAATCGCAGCGGGGTAAAAGCCATTTGTGCGGATTGCCACCTGCCTCATGAATTTATTCCGAAATGGACGCGTAAATTACAGGCCGCCGGCGAAGTGTACGCACATATTACCGGCAAGGTGGATACCAAAGAAAAATTCGAAGCGCATCGTTTGGAAATGGCTGAACGCGAATGGGCACGAATGAAAGCCAATAATTCGCAAGAATGCCGTAACTGTCATAATTTTGACGATATGGACTTCACGCAGCAGAAAAATGTGGCGCAGGAAATGCACGCCGCTGCGCAGGAACAGGGAAAAACCTGTATCGACTGTCACAAAGGTATCGCACACAATCTGCCTCATATGGAAAAAGTGCAAAAATCCTTCATTCCGGCAGATATGCTGGAAAAACAAGACGACGCTTCAAAAGCGAATTAATTTGAAGCGAAACGATAAAACTATAAAAAAATTGACCGCACTTTTGGTTGCGGTCTTTTTTTGTTCGCCGTTTTCCCCTAAACTATAAATTTTAATGAACATAAAATGTGATGGTTTATGCGTTTACTGATTATTATTTTGGCTTTTGTACTAATGCTGTTCCAGTATGATTTATGGTTTGGCAAGAACGGTTATTTGGATTACCAAGAAACCCAACAAGAAATCGCCGTTCATAAAGAAGAAAACACCAAATTATCACAACGCAATCAGGTGATTGCGGCGGAAATCAAAGATTTGAAGGACGGGGTTAACGCCATTCAGGAGCGCGCCCGTTTGCAATATGAAATGGTAAAACCAAACGAAACCTTTTATCGTATTACAAAAGAGCACAAATAATGACCGCACTTTCCCGGCAAATTGTTGCCGTCGTGCCGGCGGCGGGCGTGGGTAGCCGTATGCAGGCGGATAAACCCAAGCAATATCTGCATATTCACGGCAAAACGATTTTAGAGCATACCGTCGGCGCATTGTTAACTTATCCGCCGGTAAAATATGTGATTTTGGCGATCGCCGAGGATGATCCTTATATTCGCCGATTACCGCTGGTACGGGATGCGCGCATTCAAATTGTCGTTGGCGGCGAAACCCGTGCAGAGAGCGTATTAAACGGCTTGAAGGCTATTGAACATCCCGCCCGAGTTCAAGTGATGGTACATGATGCCGCTCGTCCCTGCATCACCCATGAAGATTTGGACAAATTATTGCGGATTAACGATGAAAACGGTGCTATTTTGGCTTTACCGGCAGTAGATACGATTAAAAGAGCCGATAAAAATCAACAAATTAGCCGAACTGAAGACCGCAATTTTATTTGGCTTGCACAAACGCCGCAGTGTTTTCGGGCGGAAGTGCTATGTCATGCGTTAGAACGGGCGCTGGCACAGGGACTCAATATTACGGATGAAGCTTCTGCGATGGAATCGGCGGGATTCCGACCGCACTTGGTGACGGGGCGTAGCGATAACATTAAGGTGACGCGTCCGGAAGATTTAGCCCTTGCCGAATTTTATTTAAGTCAACGAACTAACAGAGAAAACACGAATAAATAGGATAACGTTATGATTCGAATCGGTCATGGTTTCGATGTGCATGCTTTGGGTGAAGCGCGCCCATTAATTATCGGCGGAGTAAAAGTACCTTATCATACGGGGTTTATAGCGCACAGCGACGGTGATGTGGTGTTGCATGCGCTAACCGATGCTTTGCTCGGCGCCGTAGCATTGGGTGATATCGGTAAGTTGTTTCCCGATACGGATATGCAATTTAAAGATATAGATAGCCGGATCCTGTTGCGCGAAGCGTTTCGACGGGTAAAGGAAAAAGGTTATGCAGTCGGCAATGTGGATGTGACGATTATCGCTCAGGCACCTAAAATGCGTCCGTATATCGACGCTATGCGCGCGGTGATTGCGGAAGATTTGCAATGCGGTATTGATCAAGTTAATGTCAAAGCCACGACCACGGAAAAACTGGGGTTTACCGGACGGAGCGAGGGCATTGCAACCGAAGCCGTAGTGTTGTTAGTGAAGGCTTAGTTTTAATTTTCTTATTTTATAAAAAGGTTCAATATGCGTTGCACCTTAATCAATTGGTTATTTAGTCCAATTTAAGGTCTGAGCATGTCGAGCCTTTTTCCCATCAGTCGATAATTTATACTATTTCCTGGCTGTAAATCGATTTTTGTGATCGCTATTCCACAAAAGTGCGGTCGATATTGGCAAGGTTTTCAAATATTGATAGATTATGTCGCGTGAAATCTGTACAATCGCTGCCTAATTTTAAACAGACCCAAAGCCGCAAGGTGTAACAACGAGGCAACAAGATGTCAGAGAAAATCAATTTAATGGATTTAACCCGCCAACAAATGCGCGAGTTTTTTAAAGAATTGGGCGAAAAGCCGTTTCGGGCGGATCAATTGGTGAAGTGGATTTATCATTTCGGCGAAGACAATTTCGATAATATGACCAATATTAATAAGAAATTGCGTGAAAAATTGAAGCAAGTCGCTGAAATTAAAGCACCTGAAGTCGCGGTGGAACAGCGTTCTTCCGACGGAACCATTAAATGGGCTATGCAGGTGGGTGATCAGCAGGTGGAAACCGTTTATATTCCCGAAGCGGATCGCGCCACGTTGTGTGTTTCTTCACAAGTGGGTTGCGCCTTGGCCTGTACTTTCTGTTCGACGGCACAACAGGGATTTAATCGCAATCTGACCGTGTCGGAAATTATCGGACAGGTTTGGCGCGCCTCTAAAATCATCGGTAATTTCGGTGTAACCGGTATTCGCCCGATTACCAATGTGGTAATGATGGGCATGGGCGAACCTTTGCTGAATATGGCAAACGTAGTGCCTGCGATGGAAATTATGCTGGACGATTTCGCGTATGGTTTATCCAAACGCCGTGTGACGATTTCGACTTCGGGCGTTGTCCCCGCTTTAGATAAGCTGCCTGAGATGATCGATGTGGCGCTGGCGATCTCTTTGCATGCGCCGAACGATGAGTTACGCGATGAAATCGTACCGATTAATAAAAAATATAACATCAAAATGCTGATGGACAGCGTAAACCGTTATTTGAGCGTATCCAATGCCAATCACGGAAAAGTGACGATTGAATATGTTTTGCTGGATCACGTGAACGACGGTACGGAGCACGCGCATCAACTGGCGGACGTATTGAAAAATACGCCTTGTAAGATTAATCTGATTCCGTGGAATCCGTTCCCTGAAGCACCTTATGCCAAAAGTTCGAACAGCCGGGTAGATCGCTTCCAGAAAACCTTGATGGAATACGGTTTTACTGTAACTGTACGTAAAACCCGCGGCGATGATATTGATGCGGCATGCGGGCAGTTGGCGGGAGATGTGATTGACCGAACCAAGCGCACCGCACAGAAGAAACAATTCGGGCAGGTTATCGGCGTAGTCAATCAGTAAGCCTGCATAAGGAGAATGATATGAAACTTTGTAAATTTACACCGCATTTTTTGTTCTCCTTGTTTCTTTGCGCCTGCTCATCTTTACCGGATGAAGATTTTGATAAACAACAAGCGGCTAAAGCTCGGGTTGAATTGGCGTTGGGTTATCTTGCCCAGAATAATCCGATGCAGGCAAAATTAAATCTGGACAAGGCCTTAAATTACGCGCCGGATTATTATCTGGTGCATTCTGCACTGGCTTATTTTCATCATCAACAGGGCAACATCGAGCTGGCGGACAATGCATATCGTAAAGCGATTTCGTTGGATGACGATCAAGGCGACGTACATAATAATTACGGTACTTTTTTATGTTCCCTAGGCAAAGCCGAGCAGGGAATCGAACAATTCCGAAAAGCTTTATCCGCCAAGTATTATTATAATCAAACGGATACCTACGAGAATCTGGCAATTTGTGCTTATTCCGTGAAAAATCGTGCGGTTTATCAGGAAAGTATCGACTTATTACGTAAAATCTCACCGACACGAGCCGCGGAACTGGAGTCTCTACGGTTCTGATTTTTCTTTTTTCTGCGTAATAACGGTTGCAAAAGGTTTTTTTCGACTTTAAACTTTATCAGTTTTATTGTCTTTCATTTCAAAGAAATATTTATGGATACCGAAGAAAAAAACGTTGCCGCCCTTGGTGAACAATTCCGTCAAGCCCGTGAAAATTTAGGCTTGTCCCTTGAGGAGGCCGCTAAAAAATTAAATTTGCGTGTACAGGTACTGCAATTTATTGAAAATAATGAATTTGCACAAAAATCTATTCCGGCAACCTTCATGCAGGGGTATGTACGCAGTTATGCGAAATTGGTAAAATTGCCCGAAAGCATATGGAGAGGTGCGGTACCGAGTTTCGGTGATATGCCGAAAAACGATCTTAGTCGTGCCGCACGTATAGATAAAGCCATTAATCCCCATTCTTCTCATAATAACCGTTGGATTGGCTATTTTACGGCCATTATTCTTTTATTTGTCGCCGGTATGACGGCTCTTTGGTGGTGGGAAAACTATCAGCAGTCGAATAAAGAGCGTGAAACTTTAGTGCAAAATTATACGCCGGTAGAAACGACTTCCGTTCAATCGAAAGATCTTTTACCTGCTGTACAGGTACCGGTTAATCCGTCAGATACGGCGGCAGAAACGTTAATGCAATCTGAGCGGCCGACAGCTAGCACGATAGAATCCGGTACGGTTTCAACGGATACGAATAGTACGCAATCGTCGGTTGAGTCTTTGACGGCACAAAATAATGTCGAAAGTGCGGTGGAAAATTCCGATGATTCTCAACCTGCGGCAGCGCCTGTCGCGGCGGATGGCGATTTACAGATTGAAATCACTGCGGCAACTAGTTGGATTAGCGTAAAAGATGCGAAACGCAAAGTACTTGCCCAAAAAGAATATCGTCAAGGTGAAACCCTGAATTTTAAAGATGGTGCGCCTTATGCTGTCATCATCGGTGCGCCAAGCAATGTAAAAATTACCTATAAGGGCGAAAATTATCCGCTGAAAGTGGATGGTCGTGTCGCTAAATTTAAACTTCAATAACGATTATGTCAGCATTTAAACCAACCATTAAACGTCGTGAATCGACTAAAATTTACGTCGGTAATGTGCCGGTCGGCGGTGATGCGCCGATTGCCGTTCAGTCTATGACCAACACGCGTACCACCGATGTGGAAGCGACGGTAACGCAAATTAAAGCGTTAGAGCGAGTAGGTGCGGATATTATCCGTGTTTCCGTACCGACTATGGAAGCGGCGGAAGCGTTTAAATTAATTAAACAGCAAACCAAAGTACCGTTAGTGGCGGATATTCACTTTGATTACCGTATTGCCTTAAAAGTGGCTGAGTACGGCGTGGACTGCTTGCGCATTAACCCGGGTAATATTGGACGGGAAGATCGTATTCGAGCGGTGGTGGATTGTGCTAAAGATAAAAATATTCCGATTCGTATCGGCGTGAATGCCGGTTCGCTGGAAAGGGATTTGCAGGAAAAATACGGAGAGCCTACCCCGGAAGCTTTACTGGAAAGCGCATTACGCCATGTAGAGATCTTGGATCGTCTCAATTTTGATCAATTCAAAGTCAGTGTGAAGGCATCGGATGTGTTTTTAGCGGTGGAAAGTTACCGTTTATTGGCAAAAGCTATTAAACAGCCGTTGCATTTGGGTATTACCGAAGCGGGCGGCGCCCGTGCCGGCGCAGTAAAAAGTGCGGTGGGTTTGGGCATGCTTTTGGCGGAAGGGATCGGCGATACTTTGCGTGTTTCCTTGGCGGCGGATCCGGTGGAAGAAATCAAAGTGGGTTTTGATATTCTGAAATCATTGCGTATCCGTTCCCGCGGCATTAATTTTATTGCTTGCCCGACCTGCTCCCGTCAGGAGTTTGATGTTATCGGCACAGTAAACGAGCTTGAACAACGGCTCGAAGATATTATCACGCCGATGGACGTGTCGATTATCGGTTGTGTGGTGAATGGACCGGGCGAAGCTCTGGTTTCCGATTTGGGGGTGACCGGCGGGAATAAAAAGAGCGGTTATTATCTGAACGGCGAACGTCAGAAAGAACGCTTTGATAACGACGACATTGTGAACCAGCTGGAAGCCAGAATCCGATCGAAAGTGGCAATGCAGGAAAACCGTATTGAGGTGTCTCCGGTAGAATAAAGCCGGGTTGAGCGGCGAAACGGCACCGAATAATAGAATAGTATTAAATAGAATATAGGATAGAACGAAAACGTGGCAAATATTATTAAAGCAATTCGCGGAATGAATGATTGTTCCCCGACCGATTCACCGTTATGGCAATGGATTGAAGATAAGGTGCGTAATGTACTGGCGAGTTACGGTTACAGCGAAGTCCGTATGCCGATTGTGGAAAGTACGCCGCTGTTTGCGCGAGCTATCGGTGAAGTTACCGATGTGGTTTCCAAAGAAATGTATACGTTTTGGGACAACGACGAGCAACTGACGCTACGTCCGGAAGGCACGGCGGGGTGCGTGCGAGCGGCGATTGAAAACGGTTGGATTTATAATAACGAGCAACGATTGTGGTACATGGGACCGATGTTCCGTCATGAGCGTCCGCAGAAAGGTCGTTACCGTCAATTCCATCAGGCGGGAGTGGAAATTTTCGGGATTGCCAATCCTGAAATTGATGCGGAGCTGATTATTTTAACCGCTCGTCTGTGGAAAGAATTAGGCATTGAACAGCATGTTTCGTTACAACTGAATTCTATCGGTTCGTTGGCGGCACGTGCCGGTTATCGTACGGCGTTAGTGGCGTTTCTGGAAAACCATCAGGCTTTGATGAGCGATGAAGAGAAAGAACGTTTGTTAAAAAATCCGTTGCGGATTTTAGATACTAAAAACGAAGCTTTGCAGGAAGTATTAAACGATGCACCGAAATTGCTGGATTATCTGGATGACGAAAGCCGCCAACATTTTACGCAGCTTTGTGCGCTGCTGGATAACATGGGCGTGCAATATGAAATTAATCCGAAATTGGTAAGAGGACTGGATTACTACAATAAAACCGTATTTGAATGGGTGACGTCCGCTTTGGGTGCGCAAGGTACGGTTTGCGGCGGCGGTCGTTACGACGGTTTGGTCGAACAGCTGGGCGGACATGCTACCCAAGGGGTCGGTTTCGCTATGGGCTTGGAACGTTTAGTGTTATTGGTTCAGGAAGTAAATAAAAATATTTCCGTGCCAAATGCGGTGGATATTTATGTGGTTTTTTCAGGTGAAGGTACCACCCTGGCGGCTTTCCAAACCGCAGAAAAAATCCGTTCGGAATTACCGCACTTGCGTGTAATGACTCATTGTTCCGGCGGTAAATTCCAAAAACAATTCAAGCGGGCGGATAAGCTTGGCGCCAAACTGGCTTTGGTTATCGGCGAAAGTGAAGTGCAAACCGATCGAGTGGTGGTGAAAGATTTGTCCGGTGCAGTCGAACAACAAACTATTTCCGTAGTCGAACTTATTGACTATTTAAAACGCGTATTTTAAGGATTAAAAACATGGCTTATACCAGTTTAGAAGAACAAGAACTCAATGAAATTAAATCTTGGTGGAATGAAAACTATAAAAGTTTGATTGCTATTTTCGTTATCGCATTGGCAGGTGTCATCGGCTGGCGTTATTGGCAGGATTACCAAACCGTGAAGGCGCAGGAAATGTCGATGGCATACGAGCAAGCCATCAGTCACCAGGATGGTGCGAAAAAACAGACTCAGATTGATGCTTTTGTGCAAGCCAATGAGAAAACCGGTTACGCCGCATTGGCATTGCTGGAAAAAGCCAAAGACGCCGTGAATAAACAGGATTTTGCATCAGCGGCAGAGGTGTTGAAACAGGCGGCGTTTCATGCGCCGGAGCCGGTTTTAGCGGCAACGGCAAATATGCGCTTGGCGGAAGTACAATTTCAACAGAAAGATTTTGATGGCGCATTAGCCACATTGGCTCAGGTGAAAGAAACCGGTTTTGCTAATCCAAAAACATTACTGACTGCTGAAATTCAATTAGCCAAAGGTGATAAAGCGTCGGCAAAAGCCGGCTTTGAAGAAGTCTTAAAAAATGCCACGGCACTGGAACAGCAGGAAGCGCAAGTGCGGTTAAATAACTTATAGTTTTTCGCGAAAGACTTGATTGGTATCAGGTCTTTTTTATTGGTATCTGTTTATTGATAAAACCGATTAAACTGATTTATTCAATCGTTTTGCCTTTCTTTCATATTTTGGGCAGAATCAATCAAATTTTATGTAAATAGGAAATCTGTTATGACAAAACATTATGATTATTTATCCATTGGCGGTGGCAGCGGTGGGATCGCCTCGATTAACCGTGCGGCGAGCTATGGTAAAAAATGTGCTGTTATTGAAGCTAAATATTTGGGCGGAACCTGTGTAAATGTGGGGTGTGTGCCGAAAAAAGTGATGTTTTACGGTGCTCAGATTGCAGAAGCCATTCATCATTACGCGCCGGATTACGGGTTTGATGTGACAGTAAATCAATTTGATTTTGCCAAATTGGTAGAAAGCCGTCAGGCTTATATCGGTCGCATTCACACTTCATACAATAACGTATTGGCGAAAAATAATGTGGATGTTTTAAACGGTTTTGCAAAGTTTGTGGATGCTAAAACTGTCGAAGTGACTTACGCCGACGGTTCAAGCGAACAAGTGACGGCGGATCATATTCTGATTGCAACCGGCGGTCGCCCAACTATTCCGGCAGTGAAAGGCGCGGAATACGGTATTGATTCAAATGGTGTGTTCGCTTTAAAAGCGTTGCCTAAACGCGTAGCTGTGGTCGGTGCGGGTTATATCGCGGTGGAATTAGCCGGTGTGTTTAACAGTTTTAATGTGGAAACCCATTTGTTTGTCCGTAAACATGCGCCGTTACGTAATCAGGATCCGATGATTGTAGAAACCCTGCTGGAAGTGTTGGAGCAGGACGGTATTCGGTTACACACGCAGGCAATTCCGCAGGAAGTGGTGAAAAATACCGACGGTTCGCTCACCTTAAAATTGGAAGACGGGCGTGAAACGACGGTAGATTCCGTAGTATGGGCAATCGGTCGCGAACCGGCAACGGACGTGATTAATCTGCAAGCCGCCGGTGTGGAAACCAATGCCCGCGGGTTTGTGAAAGTGGATAAATATCAAAACACTACCGTAAAAGGTATTTATGCCGTGGGAGATATTATCGAAGGCGGTATCGAATTAACGCCTGTTGCGGTGGCTGCCGGTCGTCGTTTATCCGAACGTTTATTTAATAACAAACCGGATGAGCACTTGGATTATAATCTTGTTCCGACCGTAGTATTCAGTCATCCGCCAATCGGTACCGTCGGTTTAAGCGAACCGAAAGCCATTGAACAATACGGTGCGGAAAAGGTGAAAGTCTATAAATCCTCTTTTACGCCGATGTATTCCGCCGTGACTCAACATCGTCAGCCTTGCAGCATGAAACTGGTGTGCGTCGGCGCGGATGAAAAAGTAGTGGGATTGCACGGTATCGGTTTTGGTGTGGACGAAATGATTCAAGGCTTTGCCGTAGCGATTAAAATGGGGGCAACCAAAGCGGATTTAGATAATACGGTGGCTATTCACCCGACCGGTTCGGAAGAATTCGTCACCATGCGTTAATCGCAATAAAAATAGGCATAGAAGATTATGCCTATTTTTTTGTTTTTTTTCCGCCCAGTTCGGGATTGATGCAAAATTGCAGCTGTTTGATTTCCGGCTGCAGAATTTGAATATTCTGCAGTAATTCCTTTCGGCGAAATAAAAATCCCTGCCGAACGACTGCGCTTGCCGCTTCAATGATCAGCGTATCTTCAGTAAAATTTGCGACCCGGTATAAGCCCATAAACTGAGAAGGAAAAAGTTGTTGGATTTGTTGATTTAATTCATTGATAAACAAACCTTTTTTCATTACCTGCGCAAGGCTTGAAGTGTCCAGCAATTCTTTAATATTCATGACTTTTTGGTAGCGTTTTGTCCGTTCCATGCTTGATATTTCTCTTGTATAGCCCCATTTAAAGGAAAGTTTGAATAAACTTACGACATTGTAACGAATTTCCGTTATAATTTGACTACTTTTTTATGAGAACTTCGGAATGAAACTAACCAAAGGCAAACGTTATTTTTGGTCGCAATTGCTGTTCAGCATGATTGCGATGTTTGCTCTGCCTCAGGTTCAGCAGTGGCAACATGCCGAAGCTAATAATCCCACTTATCAAAATCAGTCGGTTCAACGGCAGATTGCCTGTGTCGCGCAGAATTTACAACAGAAACAGGCTCAGCAGCAGTTTTGGGCCGTATCGCCGATCGAATCGCAAAAACTTCTTGAATTTCGACCGCACTTTTCCGGCGCGGTATTCACTTTTCACGCACCGATTCGCGGTAGTCCCCGCATTTAATTGTCCGCCTTAAAAAATATAACGATATACGATAGGATAAACCGCCGTGCGGAGTCGTTATGCCGGTTTTTTCCTGAAAATAAGTACAGTCAAAAAACAGAGAAAATTATGTTAAGAACTATTGCAACGAAAATTTTTGGTAGCCGTAATGAGCGTATTTTGCGTCGCTTGAATAAAATTGTTAAAAAAATTAATGCTTTAGAACCTTCCTTTGAAGCCTTGAGCGATGATGAATTGAAAGCTAAAACCGATGAATTTCGTCAACGTTTAGCCAATGGCGAAACGCTGGAACAGTTGATGCCGGAGGCGTTTGCAACTGTGCGTGAAGCCAGTCGCCGGATATTAGGTATGCGTCATTTTGATGTACAGTTGGTCGGCGGTATGGTGCTGACCAACCGTAATATTGCGGAAATGCGTACCGGTGAAGGGAAAACCTTAACCGCAACCTTGCCTTGCTATTTGAATGCGTTAACCGGCAAAGGCGTGCATGTGGTGACGGTAAACGATTACTTGGCTCGTCGCGACGCGGAAACCAACCGTCCGTTATTTGAATTTTTGGGCATGAGCGTTGCGGTCAATGTGCCGGGGTTGGATCCGGAAGTGAAACGTGACGCCTACAAAGCGGATATTACTTATGCCACCAATAGCGAATTGGGTTTCGATTATCTGCGGGATAACCTGGCGCACTCGGCGCAGGAACGTTTTCAGCGTCCGTTGCATTACGCGTTAGTGGATGAAGTGGATTCCATTTTAATTGACGAAGCCCGCACTCCGTTGATTATATCCGGTCCTGCGGCAGACAGTTCGGAACTTTATATTGCCATCAATAAATTGATTCCTTCTTTGGTGGAACAGGAAAAAGAAGACAGCGATGAATTTCAGGGCAGCGGCGATTATTCCCTGGATTTAAAAAACAAACAGGCGAATTTAACGGAACGCGGCTTGGAAAAATGTGAAAACTGGCTGGTCGAGCAAGGTTTAATGCGGCCGGAAGACAGTCTGTATTCGGCCTCAAATTTAGGCTTGTTTCACCATATCTCGGCGGCATTGCGGGCTCACACATTATTCCAGCGCGATGTGGATTATGTGGTGAAAGACGGTGAAATCGTGATTGTGGACGAACATACCGGACGTACTATGGCGGGACGTCGCTGGTCAGACGGTTTACATCAGGCTATTGAGGCGAAAGAGGGTGTAAAAATTCAGGGCGAGAACCAAACCGTCGCCTCCATTACGTATCAGAATTTCTTCCGTTTATATGAAAAATTAGCCGGGATGACGGGGACAGCGGATACGGAAGCCTTTGAATTCCAACAAATTTATGGATTGGAAACTGTAGTGATTCCGACCAATCGACCAATGATTCGTGATGATAAAACGGATATCATGTTTGAAAACGAACAGTATAAATTTGACGCAATTATCGAAGATATTAAGGACTGTATCGCCCGCCATCAACCAGTATTAGTGGGGACGGCGTCTATTGAAAAATCCGAATTGCTCTCTGCTGCGTTGGATAAGGCTGGGATTGCACATAATGTGCTGAATGCCAAATTCCATGCGCAGGAAGCGGAAATTATCGCCAATGCGGGCTATCCGGGCGCAGTGACTATCGCTACCAACATGGCGGGACGCGGTACGGATATTGTCCTTGGCGGTAACTGGAAAGCGGAAGTGGCAAAACTGGAAAGTCCGACGGAAGAACAAATCGAAGCGATCAAAGTGGCATGGCAACAACGCCATGACGAAGTGATGCAGGCGGGCGGGCTACACATTATCGGTACGGAACGCCATGAATCCCGCCGGATCGATAACCAGCTGCGAGGACGTTCCGGTCGTCAGGGGGACCCGGGCTCTTCCCGTTTCTATCTTTCATTGGATGACGCCTTAATGCGTATTTATCTGAATGAAGGTAAGTTGAACATGATGCGTAAAATGTTCACTACTGCAGGTGAAGCGATGGAATCCAAATTACTGGCGAAAGTCATTGCCTCCGCGCAAGCGAAGGTAGAAGCGCACAACTTCGACGGACGTAAAAATCTGTTGCAATATGATGACGTGGCGAATGATCAGCGTCATGCCATTTATGAACAGCGTAACGTTTTGCTGGATAACGATGATATTTCCGAAACTATCGATGCAATCCGCGAAGACGTATTTAACAGCGTTATTGACGAATACATTCCGCCGCAATCCTTGGAAGAGCAATGGAAAATTCCTGAACTGGAAGAGCGCCTGCGTACCGACTTTACTTTGGACTTACCTGTCCGGCAATGGCTGGAAGATGATAATCAGCTGCATGAGGATACCTTGCGCGAACGCATTATTGATGCGGCGAAAGCGGAGTATCAACGTAAAGAAGAACTTGCCGGTTCGGAAAGTATGCGTAGTTTCGAAAAAGGTATTATGCTGCAAACGCTGGACGAACTCTGGAAAGAACATTTATCGGCGATGGATTATCTGCGCCAGGGTATTCATTTGCGCGGTTATGCTCAGAAAGATCCTAAGCAGGAATACAAAAAAGAGTCTTTCCAAATGTTTACGGAAATGCTGGATGCCTTAAAATTAAGCGTCATCCGCACCTTAAGCCGTGTTCGGGTGCGCACTCAGGAAGAGATAGAAGAAGCGGAACGTCAATATCAGGCGGCAATGGCGGCGCAACAGCAAGCCCGACAAGCACCGCTTCCGAACGCGCCGGCTTCATCCGAACCAACGCAAGGTAGTGAGTTATCGCCGGAAGAAAAAGTGGCGCGAGTTGCTGCGGAACGCCATATCGGGCGCAACGAACCTTGTCCGTGCGGTTCCGGTAAAAAATATAAATACTGCCACGGCAGTCGTGCCAAAGATCACGCCTAATCTTTGCATCAAGTGCGGTCAAAATTTTTGCGATTTTGACCGCACTTTCATATAAAGGTGGATATGATGAATAAAAAAATTGTCTCCGTTGCGGCGGGAATTATTCGTAATGAATTCGGACAGATTTATCTGACCCAACGTCTGGAAGGGCAGGATTTCGCCCAATCTCTAGAATTTCCCGGCGGCAAAGTGGATTCGGGCGAAACGCCGGAACAGGCGCTAAAACGGGAATTGGAAGAAGAGATCGGTATTATGGTGTTGGAGCCGGCATTGTATGAACAGTTTCTGTTCGAATATCCCAATAAAATTATCCACTTCTATTTCTATTTAGTTGAAGAATGGGTAGGCGAGCCTTTCGGTCGGGAAGGTCAAGAGGGATTTTGGACCGAACAATCCGATTTGGATGCCGGACAATTTCCGCCGGCAAACTTCAAATTGATTCAGCGTTTACTGGCGGAAAGCGAAGCGGATTAATAAACTTTTTTATTCGATACCGATCAATTTATGGGTTTGCAGGCTGAGTTGCCATTTAGGTCGGTTTGCCCGCTGATTGAGCTGACCGAGCAGCGTGACGGTTTCGTACAAATTCATTTTCCCATCCGTTTCACAAGGCGATAAATAATAGTGGTTCGCTTTGATCTTGTCTTCGATAAACGCACAAAATTTCAACACGTTTTCATCCGCTACAATGCGTACTTCATGAGCAAAAGAAATACACCGGGAGTGGTATTTTTCCCAATATAAACCTTTAGGACTGACGGCTATATAGTCGATTTGCGACGGAACCGTTTTTAATCCGTTGGTTTCAATGGCTAAAAAATAACCTTCCTGTTTTAGTTGTTCCAATAACAATGAAAGACGCGGCTGAATAGTGGGTTCGCCGCCGGTGATAATAATATTCTTGGCCGAAAACGACCGCACTTTTTGTATAATCTGTGAAAAAGTAAGTGCGGCGAATTCGTTGTAGGGCGTGTCGCACCAAGGACAGGCCAAATTGCATTTGCCGAACCGGATAAAAATGGCCGGCATGCCCGTATTCGCGCCTTCCCCTTGCAGGCTTTCGAAAATTTCCACGATAGGATAACTGTGGGTAGAGGCGATTACATTCATTCCCGATACTCGCAGAAAGAGGTGGGCGTTTCCCACAAACGGACAGCCGACAACGGCAATTCGGGTTTTAATCGGTTGAACATGAAACGTGCCATTTCTTCTGCTGTGGTGCGACTTGGAATACCGAAAGTTTTGGAGTTTAGTTCAGTCAGCAATGCGGCAATTTTGCATTCCCGTTCGCTGTTCGTATCGTAAATAAACGCATGATCCATCGGTTCTAGAATCAGGCTTTTAACGATTTCTTTCAAATCCGCAAAATCCATTACCATACCTTTTTTCGGACCTTGTCGGTAAAGCTCGCCGCTCACTTCTACTTGCAATTTATAGGTGTGGCCGTGCAGATTCTGACATTTGCCGTCATGACCGTCTAAAATATGTGCCATATCAAAACTGAATTCTTTTGAAACGCGAAACATAGTTACGCCTCCTTTGCCGTTAAAACGGATGATTTTTCGACCGCACTTTTTTGTGCTAAATATTGTTTCAATCCTTTTTCCCGCAACAAACAACTCGGGCAGGTGCCGCAGCCGCCTTCCACGCCCAGATAACAGGTGTGCGTATATTGACGAACGTAATCCAACGCGCCCAATTCATCGGCAAGCTGCCAGGTTTGCGCTTTGGTTAAGTACATTAACGGCGTGCGAATATTGAATTGGTAATCCATGGCAAGATTTAACGTTACATTCATGGATTTGATGAAAACGTTGCGACAATCGGGATAGCCGCTAAAATCGGTTTCGCATACGCCGGTGATAATATCCGTAATGCCTTGTCCTTTGGCATAGATGGCGGCATATAATAAAAACAGCGCATTGCGTCCGTCCACAAACGTGTTCGGCATACCGTTTTCATCTTGCTTGATTTGTGCATCGGACATCATTGCATTGGTCGTGATGGTTTTAATCACGGAGGTATCGATCAGCGTTTGTTTTACGCCGAGATCTTGGGCAATCCACTGCGCTTTCTGTAATTCAATGGCATGGCGTTGGCCGTATTGAAAGGTGACGGCTTCCACGTTATTGGGGCCGTAATCCCGGATTGCCTGAAGCAAACAGGTGGTAGAATCCTGTCCGCCGGAGAAGATAACAACCGCTTTACGGTTGCCGTTAGGATTTGAAATATTCATAGATTTCCTTAGTTTTTTTGCGTGGGAGGTTTGCGAACCACGATGAAAAGAGGCGTATTGTAGCGATTTTTGTAAAAACTTGCAAAAAATGACCGCACTACTACCGCATTCAGGGCTTTTCCGTTAAAATACGTGCAATTTTTATAGCACAATAAGGGAAGTAATTATGCGTTGGCAAGGTCGTGAACGAAGCACTAATATTGAAGATCGTCGCGGTTCGGGTTCGAGAGGCCTGGGCGGCGGCAAAAAAATGGGCGGAATCCTCGGGTTTATCGTGTTATTGATTGGTTCCTATTACGGCGTGGATTTGTCCGGATTAGTGGGATCATCAGGTATGGAGGGAATAGGCGGCGGTTCATCCTTAAGTAAGCAGGAAGAAGCGCATTTGGAAGAACTTTCCGCCGTTGTCTTGAAAGATACGGAAAATACCTGGCAAAGTTATTTCGCCGGTAGCGGACAACGTTATCAGGCGCCTACCATGGTTTGGTATAACGGCGGCACACCGACTTCTTGCGGTACGGGACAAGCGGCGATGGGCCCCTTTTATTGCCCGAGCGATCGTAAAGTCTATCTGGATCTGTCATTCTATAACGATATGAAAAATCAACTGGGCGCAGCGGGCGATACCGCTTTTGCTTACGTCATTGCGCATGAAGTGGGACACCACGTGCAAAATCTGCTCGGTATTCTGCCGAAAGTGACGGTGGCACAGCAGGCAAACAGCCGTGAAGCTAATGCGCTTTCCGTTAAATTGGAATTACAGGCGGACTGTTTCGCCGGTATTTGGGGGCATCAAGCCGCGAAGAACAAATTGCTTGAAACCGGCGATTTGGAAGAAGCCTTCAACGCCGCCGAAGCGGTCGGAGACGACCGTTTACAGAAACGCAGCCAAGGCTACGCCGTACCGGACAGTTTTACCCACGGAACTTCCGCACAACGTCTGGCATGGTTTAAACGCGGTTTGCAAAGCGGTGATCCGAAACAGTGCAATACCTTTGCGGAATAACTCGGTTAACCGTAAAAAATTAATCCTCCGACGTGAAAATATCGGAGGGTTTTTTTCGATGTTCATCAACCGCGTAAAGAAAAAATATGTATTTCGCTACTGAGTTGCAGGCGGTTCAACTAAGTTCTGTTCTGATTTTCCCTTAAAGCAAGCTTTTCCAGCCTGTTTTTTATCTTTCAAAACTTGAGCGCTAATGCTTAGTTTGTCAACGAAAACAACTATAAGGACAGCCATCATGTCTCTGAAAAAACAAGCAAAAAATCGATCTCACTTTAGCATTAAAGTGCCGCAGATTTTTAGCTTTTTTAATATCCGCCGTTATTGTCCTGCAATCCCTGAATAATCGCAATACCGGCGCTGGCACCGATACGTGTTGCACCGGCATTAATCATTGCTAACGTGGTTTGTGTATCGCGAATGCCGCCGGAGGCTTTGACGCCGATATTTTCTCCGACGGTTTGGCGCATTAATGCGACATCCGCAACGGTAGCGCCGCTTTTATTGAAACCGGTGGAGGTTTTGACAAAGCCGACGTTTAAATCGCGGCAGATTTCACAGGCGTGTACGATTTCTGCTTTCGTTAACAAGCAGGTTTCTAAAATGACTTTTAATAACGTTCCTCGACAGGCGTGTAAAACCTGTTCGATATCCGACCGCACTTCATCCCATTTGCCGGATTTGATTAGCCCCACATTAATGACCATGTCCACCTCTTGGGCGCCTGCTTTAATCGCTTCCTGCGCTTCAAAAGCTTTAACGGAAGAGAGATTTGCCCCCAGCGGGAAACCGACGACAGTACAGATTTTCACACCTGTACCGGTTAATTTTTGTTTTGCCAAAGGAATATAACCTGAATTGATACAAACCGACCGGAAATGATGAGCGACGGCTTCATCGCAAAGTTTAAGAATATCCTGTTCCGTTTTCTCGGTGGTGAGAGCAGTGTGATCGATGAATTTTGCTATTTCACGAGGTTGCATGATAAGGTCTCCGTTGTCTGTGTCTGTTTTGATTGAGATTATGATATAACAGAAAAACCCTTAAAAAAACAACCGCACTTTAGTTGCTAAAGTGCGGTCCGTTTTATCACTGTTTTTTAACGGCTTATTGTTTTGCCGCAATTTTACCGTCTTGATAATCCACCGTGACCGGTTTGCTTGGTAATAATTTACCGGACAGGATTTCGTTGGCTAACGGATTTTCGATTTCCTGCTGGATAGCCCGTTTTAACGGACGTGCGCCGTAAATCGGGTCGTAGCCCACTTCGCTGATGAAATCCAGTGCCGCATCGCTGAAGGAAATCTGATAACCGTGTTCTGCCATACGTTTTGCCAAACGAGCCAGTTGAATTTGGGCAATGGCTTTGATGTTTTCTTTGGCTAACGGATGGAAGACTACCGTTTCGTCAATACGGTTGATGAATTCCGGGCGGAAATGTTGTCCTACCACCGACATTACGATTTCTTTCATGCCTTCATAACCTAGGCTGCGGTTTTCCTGAATTAAATCGGAACCCAGATTAGAGGTCATAATAACCACTGTGTTGCGGAAATCCACGGTGCGGCCTTGTCCGTCGGTTAAACGTCCGTCGTCTAAAACCTGCAATAATATGTTGAACACATCGTGGTGCGCTTTTTCCACTTCATCTAATAAGATGACAGAGTATGGACGGCGGCGGACAGCTTCGGTTAAGTAACCGCCTTCTTCATAGCCCACATAACCCGGAGGCGCGCCGACTAAACGGGATACGCTGTGTTTTTCCATAAATTCGGACATATCGATACGTACCATGGCGTTTTCGTCGTCGAACATAAAGTTTGCCAAGGTTTTGCAAAGTTCGGTTTTACCTACCCCGGTCGGACCTAAGAACAGGAAAGAACCGATCGGGCGATTCGGATCGGATAATCCTGCCCGGCTACGACGAATGGCATTCGCCACCGCTTCAACCGCTTCGCTTTGTCCCACTACGCGTTTGTGCAATTCCTGTTCCATACGCAACAGTTTTTCTTTTTCACCTTCCATCATACGGGAAACCGGAATACCGGTGGCGCGGGAAAGCACTTCGGCGATTTCTTCGTCGGTAACGCGATAACGCAACAGTTTCATTTCCTTGCCTTCGGATTTATCGGCGTCGGCAAGTTGTTTTTCCAATGCCGGAATGGTACCGTACTGCAATTCGGACATCTTGTTCAAATCACCGGCTCGGCGCGCCTGTTCCATCTGGGTACGGGCATTTTCCAGTTCGGCTTTAATATGTTGCGTACCGGATAACGCGGCTTTTTCGCTTTTCCATACTTCTTCCAGTTCCGCGTATTCACGTTCTTTTTCCGCCAGTTCTTTTTCCAGCATTTCCAAACGCTTACGGCTGGCTTCGTCGTCCTCTTTCTTCAGCGCCTGTTGTTCCAGTTTTAACTGAATAATGCGGCGTTCCAGTTTATCCAACGGTAACGGTTTGCTGTCTATTTCCATCCGGATGCTGGATGCTGCTTCGTCGATTAAATCGATGGCTTTATCCGGCAGCTGGCGATCGGAAATGTAACGATGAGAAAGGGTCGCCGCCGCAACGATTGCCGGGTCGGTAATTTCCACGTGATGGTGTAATTCGTAACGTTCCTGTAAACCGCGCAAAATGGCGATGGTATCTTCTACGCTCGGTTCGCCCACGAATACTTTTTGGAAACGACGTTCCAACGCCGCATCTTTTTCGATGTATTGGCGGTATTCGTCTAAAGTAGTGGCGCCGACACAGTGCAATTCACCGCGGGCAAGGGATGGTTTCAGCAGGTTGCCCGCATCCATTGCGCCGTCTGTTTTACCTGCGCCCACCATTGTATGAATTTCGTCGATGAATAAAATCACCGAACCTTCTTCCTGTGCCAGTTCTTTTAACACGGCTTTCAACCGCTCTTCGAATTCACCGCGGTATTTGGCGCCGGCAATCAAGGCTCCCATATCTAAGGACAAAACACGTTTGCCTTTTAAGCCTTCCGGCACTTCACCGTTTACAATGCGTTGCGCCAAACCTTCTACAATGGCGGTTTTACCGACACCCGGTTCGCCGATTAGTACCGGATTGTTTTTGGTACGACGTTGCAGCACCTGAATAGCGCGACGGATTTCGTCGTCACGACCGATTACCGGGTCGAGCTTGCCGCTTTCCGCCCGTTCGGTTAAATCGATAGTGTATTTTTCCAGTGCCTGACGACTGTCTTCGGCATTTTGATCGTTCACGTTTTGCCCTCCGCGCACATGTTTAATGGCTGCCTCTAAACTTTCTTTTTTGGCACCGCACTTACGCAGTATTTCTGCCAGACTACCTTTTTCTTCGAATATGGCGAGTAAGAAAATTTCGCTGGAAATAAATTTATCGTGCTGGCGTTGTGCGATTTTGTCGCATAAGTTCAGTAAATTCACTAACTGGCGGGAAATCTGTACATCGCCTCCGTTACCGGAAACTTGCGGCAATTTGCTGATTTCCGCATTTAATTCGCTGCGCAACGTCGCCACATTAGCGCCGCTTGCCGTTAGAATCGGCGCAATGGAACCGTCTTGTTGATTCAAAAGTGCGGTCAACAAATGGGCGGGTTCTATAAATTGATTATCTTTTCCTAAAGCTAAGGATTGCGCTTCGCCTAAGGCTTGTTGGAATTTGGTGGTAAATTTATCGATGTTCATGTTTGCTCTCCTGAAAAGAGTGAATATTGTGTTTACGTTTATCTAAGTGAGAGCGGAATTTCGGATTTCAAGGGAAAAGTGAAAATATTTTATGTTAAATAAAAGAGGCAGCAGAAAACGAACGGTAGTCAGATACGAATAGTCGTTCGTTCTCAGGGAAAATTATGCTAATGCCGGCAACTCCGTCATTACCCAGCGGGGTTTAACATCGACTTCCAAACCGGAAGATTCACCCGCCTGTAAACGTAAGTGCCCGACATAAGCAATCATTGCGCCGTTGTCGGTACAGAATTGCGGAGAAGGATAGAATACTTTGCCACCTAATGCGTGCATTAATTGAGCGAGTCTGTGTCGCAGTTGTTTATTGGCGCTGACACCGCCGGCAATCACTAACGTATTGTAACCGGTTTGTTGCAAGGCACGTTTGCATTTGATTGCCAAGGTTTCTACTACAGCGGTCTGGAATGCGTGGGCAATATCCGCTTTGGTTTGTTCCGTCAGGTCGCCTTTCTGTTTGATTGTCTGACGAATCGTATTTGCCGCCGCGGTTTTTAAACCGGAAAAACTGAAATCCAAACCCGGTCGATCGGTCATCGGTTTCGGGAAAGTAAAGCGTCCTGCCGAACCTTTTTCCGCCAAGCGGGAAAGGGCGGCGCCGCCGGGATAGTCCAATCCTAACAGTTTCGCTGTTTTGTCGAAGGCTTCACCGGCGGCATCGTCGATGCTTTCGCCTAATAATTCGTATTTTCCTACGCCGTCAACCCGCACCAGTTGAGTGTGTCCGCCGGAAACCAGCAACGCGACGAAGGGAAAGTGCGGTCGGTTTTGCGGTGATTCCAGCATAGGCGCCAGCAGATGCCCCTCCATATGGTGTACGCTCACCGCCGGCACATTCCAGGCAAACGCCAGTGAACGCGCAATGGTTGCGCCCACCAATAATGCGCCGACTAATCCCGGCCCTGCCGTATAGGCAATACCGTCAATATCTTCGGCCGTGAGATCGGCTTCTTTTAATGCCGCCCGAATGAGCGGTGCGGTTTTACGGATATGATCGCGCGACGCCAATTCCGGCACTACGCCGCCGTAATCGGCGTGCAATGCAATTTGGGTATAAAGCTGATTTGCGATCAACCCTTGTTCCGAATCGTAAATGGCGACACCGGTTTCATCACAGGAAGTTTCAATACCTAATACTTTCATTCGATTCTCTTTTTTATACAAAAACTGGCGGGAATTCTACCGCACTTTTAGTCATTCTGCAGTATTTGATTTTTTTGACCGCACTTTCCCACCGCATTTTGATCTATTTCATGAAATCAGCCGATTAAGCGGTTTACGCCTTTGTTTAACTTTGTTAGAATCCGTAATCTAATTGAAACTGATTATCAATTAGACTTATTGTTTTTCTTATCTTTTAAAGGGTTCTCCATGCCGGCATTATTCGAATTTCTCAAAAATTACAGCGATTATATCATCCTCGGCTTATTAGGTTTAATGAGCTTTATTATGTTGTGGTTCGTGATCGAACGTTTTATCTTTTTAAGTAAAGTCAAAGTGAGTACGTACAGTAATATTCATTCGCTGGACATTGATTTAACCCGCCATTTAACCATTATTTCCACCATTGGCGCCAATGCACCTTATATCGGTTTATTGGGAACCGTAATCGGGATTTTATTAACTTTTTACGATTTAGGTACGTCTGCCGGCGATATTGACGCCGCCGCTATTATGCTGCATTTATCTTTAGCGTTAAAAGCCACGGCGGTGGGGATTTTGGTGGCCATTCCGTCTATGGTGTTTTACAGCGCTTTAGGGCGCAGAGTGGACGTGCAGCGTTTGAAATGGAAGGCGTTAAACAGCACCAAAAATATCGGTGCGTAACGGAGTCCGAATATGAAAAAATTTGATGAAATAAACATCATTCCTTTTATCGACATCATGCTGGTGCTGCTGGCAATCGTGTTGATTACGGCATCTTTTATTTCCCAGGGGAAAATTCAGGTGAACGTGCCGAAGGCGTCGCAAACCGTAGCGTTTAAGTCGGATGATTTGGCGAAATTATTAACCGTGAACGCGGAAGGTAAAATTTTCTTTAATGATCAACCGATAGAACAGGCGGCGTTGGAAAAAGAAATTGCCGCTTGGGATAAAGAACAAAAAGTGACATTGAAAGTGGACGCGGAATCTTCATTTCAGAATTTCGTTTCGATTACCGATTTAATGGCAAAAAATAACATTAAAAACGTCGCTATTGTAACAGTGAAAGATAAAGGTCAGTAAATGAAAGGTAATTCTTGGCTGGGTTTCATCGGTTCGGCGATTTTCCACGCGGGATTGGCGGTGGCGTTGTTTACGGCATTTAAGGATGAGGAAAGTGTCAACGGGCAAAGTGCGGAGGAAATTTCCACTAATATTTCTATGGAAATGCTGATGGCGACCACGGTGGAAAGCATTCCGTCGCAGCCGGAACCCGAGCCGGTAAAACAGGCGGAACCCGAACCGGAGAAAAAAGAAATGGTGGCGGATCCGACGTTGAAACCGAAACCGGAAAAACCAAAAGAAAAGCCGAAAGAAAAAGCAAAGGAAAAACCTAAAGAAAAACCGCCTGAAAAAAAACAAAAACCGGTGAAAAAAACGGTTAACGAGACGGCGCGAGCCGCCCCGAATCCGCAACCGAATGCCGTTGTGGCGGATCGCGTTCGTATGGGTAATGCTAATGTGAATTCGAAAGCGACCGCAACTTCAGCCAATGCCAACAGCAATAATGCAAATTTAACCGGCAGCGGGGCGAGTTCGTCGGAAGTGGCGGAATATAAATCCCGAATTCGCCGTGAAATCGAACGGCATAAAAAATATTCCCAGCGCGCCCGTATGATGCGTAAACAAGGTGTTGTGGTAGTGGCGTTTTCTATCGGTAACAACGGTGTTATCAGCGGAGCGCATATTGTTAAATCTTCCGGTACGGAGGATCTGGACAATTCCGCTTTAGCGGCGGTGAATGCCGCAAAATCCGTCGGTCCCAAACCTGCGGGTATGAGCAATGCCATCAGCGTGCCGATCAGCTTTAAAATTCAATAGGGTTTTTCATTGCGGAAAAATCGGCGTAGAATGTCAAGTGCGGTCAAAATCTTTCGAATTTTTGACCGCACTTTTTAGAGACCGCTTATTTTTCAGAAACGGTGGCGGCGTCGCCCGAAACAGCCGCAGGCTAGGCGTAAAACGCTGCGAATAACCGGCTCTATTAACAAGTTTTACAAGACCCTGATTATCGGAGTTTCTATGGTTGTCGGTCCTTTTATTAATGCGGGTGCCATTGTGTTGGGCGGTGTGTTGGGTGCGATGTTAGGCGGTCGGGTACCTGAACGGTTACGGACAAATTTAACATTATTGTTCGGATTATGTTCCATGGCGATGGGAATATCCATGGTGGCGAAAGTGCATAGTATGCCCGCCATGGTGCTTTCCGTGTTGCTGGGTACGATTATCGGAGAACTGATTTTATTGGAAAGCGGAATTAATCATTTGGCAGCGGGCGCCAAAGGTATTATGGAACGCATTTTCCCGACGAACGGCAGCCATCATTCCCATGAAGAATTTTTACAGAAATTTGTAGGTTTGTTGGTTTTATTGTCTTTCAGCGGAACGGGTATTTTCGGGGCCATGAACGAAGGTATTACTGGCGACGAAAGTATTCTGATCGTGAAAGCTTTTCTGGATTTCTTTACGGCTATTATTTTTGCCACCACTTTAGGCATTTCGGTTTCTATGTTGTTTGTGCCGCAGATTGCAGTGCAATTGATTCTGGCGTTCAGTGCTACGTTTTTGATTCCGTTGATTAGTGCGGAAATGCGGGCGGATTTTGCTGCAACCGGCGGGGTATTGATGGTAGCGACGGGGTTCCGTATTTGTGGAATTAAGAATTTTCAGGCGGGCAATATGTTGCCGGCATTATTTATTGCTATGCCGATTTCGGCCGTTTGGACAACGTTCTTTTGATGTGCAAACGGGTAATAAAAACGGGAACTTCAGTTCCCGTTCGGGTGTATTCGTCGAGTTATCGTGTTGCCCGTGCCGCCAGTAGCACGCCGGCGGTCACCGCTACGTTTAATCCTGTTTTCAGCGGATTGGCAAAACTCAAGTTCACTACTTCATCGCCGTTTTGCGCAAAGCCGGAAACATCACTTTCGCTTAACACAAAAACGGCTTTTTTCATCCGCATCAGTTTATTCATGCTTTTTGCCTGTTTGTCGGTGCTGGTGAAAATCACTTGATAGCCGGCCTGACGTAATTGTGCTAATGCCTGTTCCGTGTCATTTATTTGCAGAATGTTGACGAATTCCGCACCGCCCTCGGCAACGCGCATCGCATTGGCGGATTGTGTTAATTCCGGTTCGGCGGTAATCAGGGCTTTTACCCCGTATACCGCGCAAGTGCGGAGAATTCCGCCGATGTTTTGCGGGTTGCGGACGTTGTCAAGCAGTACGAGCGAATCTTCTTTTCGGGTAATATCCAGATAGCCTTTTAAAGTAAACGGATGACGTTTTTTTACCAGCATGCAAATGCCGCCATGGTGTTCCGTTCCGCTGACCCGTTCTAATTCTTCACGATCAACCACGTGATACACTTTTTTATTCGCCGCCAGATAACTGAACATTTCACCGGTTTTATGGGCGGTTTCCACCGTCGTCCATACGCGGATAATGCTTGCCGGACGTTGTGCAAATAAGGTGAAACAAGCATTTTCACCGAATACCTTCATTTCTTCCGCGCGATTTTTCTTGATTTTTTCCGGCGCACGCGGCGAAAGCGGTCCGGTTTTTTTCTTTTTAGTCTGGATGTCGCCGCCGGTAGATTTCGTTACCACTTTTACTTTGCCTAATTGAGTTTCTGTAATTTGCAGCGTTAATTCCGGAGTGTGGGCGGGGCGGTTTTCGGTACGCCCGTTACCCGATTTCGGTGAAAAGTGCGGTCGGTTTTTAGCAGGTTTTTGCTCAAAATCAAATTGCTGGCGACGACGGTTTGGTTGATTTTCCGCCATTCGGGTTGATGACCGCGGTGTGCGTCGCTCGCCGACGGAGCGTTCTTTAAAACGGTATTCGCCGGTAGCGGGTTGAAATTCGGGTTTGGTAAAGTTGCTCATTTACTGTCCTGTAACGTCAAAAATTTTAGGTATTATAACAAAAATATTGTAAACTAACCCATTAATTAAAAACGCAATTACGGCGTGAACAAAGAAAGAATATTATGTTTATTAATCGGATCAAACGGGCAAAACAGCACTTGCACAGCCTCGCGTATATCCCGCAAGCGGCGGCAGATATTGAGTTTCTGCATAGTGCGGCTCAATTTAAACAGACTATTATCGAATTAATTCGCCGCGCTAAAACGCGTATTTATGTGACCGCACTTTACTGGCAGCTGGATGAAGCCGGACAGCAGATTTTGGCGGAAATTTATCGGGCGAAAGCCGAAAATCCGGATTTAGATGTCAAAATTTTAGTAGATTGGCATCGGGCGCAACGTAATTTGCTTGGGGAGGCCAAAGGACGCACGAATGCGGATTGGTACAGTGAAGAGCGCGCTAAGCACGGAAATGACGCCATGTTTTTCGGTGTGCCGGTAAACGGACGGGAAGTATTCGGTGTGTTACATATTAAAGGTTTTGTTTTTGACGACACGGTACTTTACAGTGGCGCCAGTATTAACAATGTGTATCTGAATCAGCTGGGTAAATATCGTTATGATCGTTATCAAAAAATTAAAAATGCGC
Organism: Actinobacillus succinogenes 130Z; assembly: GCF_000017245.1. Classification (NCBI taxonomy): domain Bacteria; kingdom Pseudomonadati; phylum Pseudomonadota; class Gammaproteobacteria; order Pasteurellales; family Pasteurellaceae; genus Actinobacillus; species Actinobacillus succinogenes. The sequence continues at coordinate 2,212,932 of NC_009655.1, read as the reverse complement.
CTTTAGCGGATTCTTTTGTGCGGTTTATCCAACAATATTTTTTGAGCGCGGATTCCGTTTATGCCTTAGATGATGCGTCTCGTCCTAAAACTAAGGCGATTAAGCCGCAGATTAAAGTGTTTCGTAAGCAATTAAAACAGGCGAAATATACGGTTGATTCGCCGAACGCGACGGAATACGGCGAAGAATTAATGATAGCCCCTTTATTCGGTTTAGGCACAAAGCATAATGTGCTGAATCGGACTATCCAGGATTTATTCGTATTAGTGCAGGAGCGGCTGACGATTTGTACGCCGTATTTTAATTTTCCGCGTACGTTACAGGTAAAAATCCGGGATTTGTTGAATGACGGTAAAAAAGTGGAAATTATTGTCGGTGATAAAACCGCTAATGATTTTTATATTCCGCCGACCCAACAATTCCGTATGGCAGGCGCGTTACCATATTTATACGAACGAAATCTGCGAGCGTTCTGTAAGAAATTCGAACAGGATTTGAAGCATGGGCAGTTAACGGTACGATTATGGAAAGACGGCGATAATTCCTATCACTTAAAAGGCATTTGGGTGGATGACCAATATATTTTGTTGACCGGGAATAATTTGAATCCGCGCGCATGGCGTTTGGATGCCGAAAACGGTTTGTTGATTCAGGATCCTAAACAAGCATTGCAAACGCAAGTTGAGGCCGAATTAAATGAGATTCGCCAGCATACGAGCCGGGTAAATCATTATTCCGAATTGGAACAAATGGAACAATATCCGAGTGCCGTTCAGCGTTTGCTCAAGCGTTTTTCGCGGGTCAAAGCCGATCAAATCGTAAAGTGGATTTTATAGGCGTTACCGTAGGATACAACGGATACAGCGTTATCGTTAAAATAGCTTAAAAATGATGATAAATTATCCCGCTTTTTTACTCTGTTTGTTGTTTAAAACCGGGGTGATTGTCATATAAATGTTCTGTTGTTATCCGGTATTTGGTATTTGTCGCGGAATTATCAGAACTTTTCTAGACTTCATGTGAATATTTCTCTATAATCGACCGCACTTTTGAATGTGTATTCAACCGCCCCCATAGCTCAGCGGTCAGAGCAGACGACTCATAATCGTTTGGTCGCTGGTTCAAACCCAGCTGGGGGCACCATTTATAGATTTATCGGCCAAAAGTGAGAATTTCCCTTTGACTATTTTTAACTCACAAGGTAATATTCACGCCCTATGCAAAAGGTAAGACTACCCTTAACTGTTGATCCGGTTAAAGACGCTCAGCGCAGATTAGATTATGCGGGCTATTATGCCGCGAATCAGCTTGGTCGTTTGGCTGAATCAGTAGTGCAAGTGATCAGCGATGCACAGGTGACGTTATCGTTTTTCATTGATCCGCAAAAATTAGTGGTAATGAAGGGGCATGCGGAGGTTGATGTCGAATTAGAATGTCAGCGCTGTAATTCTTCATTCGTTCAAAAATTGGAATGTGATTTTTGTTACAGTCCGGTATCTAATTTAGATAAGATCGATGAGTTACCAGAGATTTATGAACCCATTGAGTTTAATGAATTCGGGGAAATAGATTTAATCGGTACGATTGAGGACGAACTGATGTTATGTCTGCCTATTGTTCCGATGCATTCATCTGAACACTGTGAAGTGTCCGCGCACGAACAGGTTTTTGGCGAATTGCCTGAAGAATCGGCAAAAAAACCGAACCCGTTCGCTGTATTAGCTAATTTAAAGCAAAAATAAATTAATTTAGGAGTATAGCCGATGGCTGTTCAACAAAACAAAAAATCTCGTTCACGTCGTGATATGCGTCGTTCACATGATGCGTTAACTACCGCTGCAGTATCAGTAGACAAAGCAAGTGGCGAAACTCATTTACGCCACCACGTTACTGCTGACGGTTATTACCGTGGTCGTAAAGTAATCAACAAGTAATTCCTTTTTTATTAAGGTATTCACTTGAGCCGTCTAACCCTTGCGTTAGATGTGATGGGCGGGGACATTGGTCCCCGTATTACTATCCCAGCATCCTTACAAGCATTGGAAAAAGATCCGATGCTGTCTTTACTTTTGTTTGGCGATAGCCGGCAAATCCAATCCGAACTAGATAAAGTTTCCGATAAAATTTCATCAGACGTCGGCGAACGTTTGGCGATTCGTCATGCCTCCCATGTGATAGATAATAATCAATCTGTTACCGAAGCTTTGCGCCATAGTAAAGGTACATCTATGCGTTTAGCCATAGAATCCGTACAGCGTGGGGAAGCGCAAGGCTGTGTGAGCGGCGGGAATACCGGTGCGTTAATGGGGTTGGCAAAAGTGATTTTGCAACCGTTAAAAGGTATTCAGCGTCCGGCTTTAGTATCGATATTACCTACGATTGATGGAAATCATTCAGTGATGCTCGATTTAGGCGCTAATATTGATTGTAATGCGGAAAATCTATACCAATTTGCCTTGATGGGTGCTATTTTTGCCGAAAATCAGTTAAACTTAGTTTTCCCGCGGGTTGCATTACTTAATATTGGCGTAGAGGCGATTAAGGGATATAAATCTATCCGCGAAGCTTCGGAAATGATTAAACAAAATACCGCACTTAACTATATCGGGTTTATCGAAGGCAATTATTTATTAAACGGAATTGCCGATGTGATTGTCAGTGACGGTTTTGCCGGTAATGTGGCGTTAAAAACTCTGGAAGGCGCCGCACAAAACGTGATCGGGTTACTAAAAGGGCATTCCCGCAATAATGTGTTAAAACCCTTATTCGGACGTTTAATGAAAATTCTGTTTCGGGATAGTTACCAGCGGTTGCGCAGTATTAATCCTGAACAGTATAACGGTGCGTCTTTAATCGGATTAACCTCCGTCGTAGTGAAAAGCCACGGCGGCGCCGGTATTAACGCTTTCTCTAATGCCGTTAAAGATGCCGCATTACAAGTGCGTCAACAAATTCCACAAAAAATTTTAGATGGTCTAAATAAATAAAATATTGTAATAATAACGAGAATGTTATGAATAGCAGAATTTTAGCAACCGGTAGTTATTTACCGACCCGAGTTCGTACTAATGCTGACTTGGAAAAGATGGTTGAAACCTCTGATGAATGGATTGTTACCCGTTCGGGGATTCGTGAACGCCGCCTGGCGGCAGAACATGAAACTGTTGCCACAATGGGCTTTGAAGCGGCAAAAAAAGCATTGGAAACAGCTAAAATTGATCCGAATGAGATCGAGCTTATTATTGTCGGTACAACCAGTAATTCCCATGCATATCCGAGTGCAGCCTGCCAGATTCAGGGAATGCTTAACATTAATGATGCTATTTCTTTCGATTTGGCGGCAGCTTGTACGGGGTTTGTCTATGCGCTAAGCGTGGCGGATCAATTTATTCGTGCCGGAACAGTGAAAAAAGCTTTAGTTATCGGTTCGGATTTAAACTCCCGAAATCTTGACGAAACGGATCGCAGTACTGTAATTTTATTTGGCGATGGTGCCGGTGCGATAGTTTTGGAAGCCAGCGAAGAAGAGGGGATTATTTCTACTCACTTGCATGCCGTAGCCGATAAAAATGATGTGTTAGTCCTTCCTCATGCGCAACGCAATGACGAAAAATCGGGTTACATCATGATGCAAGGAAATGAAACATTTAAATTAGCCGTACGTGAATTGTCAAATGTTGTAGAAGAAACCTTGGTCGCCAATAACTTAGATAAAAAAGATATCGACTGGTTGGTTCCTCATCAGGCTAATTTACGTATTATTGCCGCTACGGTAAAAAAATTGGATATGACACTTGAACAGGCTGTTGTTACATTGGACAAATATGCCAATACCAGCGCGGCTTCCGTACCGATTTCGTTGGATGAAGCTGTACGTGACGGGCGAATTCGACGTGGTCAGCTATTATTATTGGAAGCTTTCGGTGGCGGCTGGACTTGGGGCTCGGCATTAGTACGTTTCTAAATTAACGGATATTTATATTGGTGTGATTCAACATATGAGTACATATCATTTTCAGTATTAAAAGGATACAAAATGAAAAAATTCGCAATGGTATTTCCCGGTCAGGGATCTCAATCTGTCGGTATGTTAGCGGACTTAGCCGAACAATTTCCGGTTGTAACTGAGACCTTTAAACAAGCGTCAAACGTATTGGGCTATGATTTATGGGCGTTAGTGCAACAGGGACCGGCGGAAGAATTAAACAAAACATGGCAGACTCAGCCCGCACTTTTGACAGCTTCTGTGGCGATTTATCGTGTTTGGCAGCAACAATACCCGGATTTACAACCGGAATTGATGGCCGGACATAGCCTGGGCGAATATTCGGCTTTGGTTTGTTCCGGAGTGATTGATTTTGAAGACGCGGTTAAATTAGTGGAATTGCGAGGTAGATTAATGCAACAAGCCGTACCGGAAGGTGCAGGTGCTATGTACGCAATTATCGGTTTGGATAATGAGGCTATTATTAACGCATGTAAAAATGCAGAGCAGGGCGAAGTGGTGTCTGCTGTAAACTTTAATTCTCCGGGACAGGTTGTGATTGCCGGTAGTAAAAACGCGGTAGAGCGCGCAGCGACGGCCTGTAAAGAAGCCGGCGCGAAGCGCACCTTACCGTTATCCGTCAGCGTGCCGTCTCATTGTGCCTTAATGAAGCCGGCGGCGGATCAACTTGCGGTATCATTGGAAAGCGTTGCGGTAAAAAAACCTTTAACCTCGGTAATTAATAATGTTGATGTAAAAACCGAAAACGATGCGGAGGCAATCCGTACCGCATTAGTCCGTCAGCTTTACAGTCCGGTCCGTTGGACGGAAACCGTCGAAAAAATGGCGGCGCAAGGTATCGAAGTCTTAGTGGAAATTGGACCGGGTAAAGTTCTAACGGGCTTAGCCGGCCGTATTGTAAAAGGCCTTTCCGCTCAGGCGGTTAATGATGTGAAATCATTGACTGCAGTGGAAGAATTATTAGCGTGATACCGCTAGAACTTTTTATAAAATAACTGGTATAAATGACTTTGACGGTTAAACAGAGCTTTCAAAGTGCTCATTAAAACAGTGGGTTAGCAAGCCCATTCGACGAGAAGGAAGAAAAAATGCAAGGTAAAATCGCATTAGTAACAGGTGCAACCCGTGGAATAGGTAAAGCTATTGCTGAAGAATTAGCTGCAAAGGGCGTATTTGTTATCGGTACGGCAACGTCTGAAAAGGGCGCTGAAACTATTTCTGCTTATTTAGGCGAACAAGGGAAAGGTTTGGTGCTGAATGTCGCCGACAGTAATTCCATTGATTCCGTGCTGGAACAAATTAAGAAAGAACATGGCGATATCGATATTTTAGTTAATAATGCCGGCATTACGCGCGATAACTTATTAATGCGCATGAAAGACGATGAATGGTTTGATATTATTCAAACAAATCTGACCTCTGTTTATTATCTGTCAAAAGCTATGTTGCGTTCTATGATGAAAAAACGTTTTGGCCGTATCATTACTATCGGTTCGGTCGTGGGTTCAATGGGAAATCCGGGACAGTCCAATTATTGTGCGGCAAAAGCGGGTTTAATCGGTTTTAGTAAAGGTTTAGCAAAAGAAGTAGCTTCTCGCGGTATTACGGTTAATGTGGTTGCTCCGGGGTTTATCGCTACAGATATGACAGATGTGCTAACGGAAGAACAAAAATCCGGTATTTTAGCCAATGTACCGGCCGGACGTTTAGGTGAACCGAAGGATATTGCGAAAGCAGTTGCATTTTTAGCTTCTGAAGATGCAGGTTATGTTACCGGTACGACGTTGCATGTAAACGGCGGTTTATACATGGCATAATCCGAGAAAATTCCGGTGAAAGCATAGCCAAAATGAAAGGGATTTGCTAAAATCCGCAATGAGTATGTAATTCGTTTACGTATAGTCGGTTTTATTTAATCGGTGTTTTTAAAAAAGTGCGGTCGGATTTTTGCGGTTTTTACCTCTGAAAGAAATGGCTTGCAACTTTTGAAAAAATGCATACACTATCAACTCTATCGCATTGTGCGAGAACTACAATAGGAAACAAAAATGAGCATTGAAGAACGCGTAAAAAAAATCATTGTTGAACAACTTGGCGTTAAAGAAGAAGAAGTAAAATCCGAATCTTCATTCATTGAAGATTTAGGTGCGGATTCTTTAGACACAGTTGAATTGGTAATGGCTTTAGAAGAAGAATTCGATATCGAAATTCCTGATGAAGAAGCTGAAAAAATTACTACCGTTCAATCAGCGATTGATTACGTTCAAAACAATCAATAATTTTGAAATTAAGGCGACATTGCAGTCGCCTTAATTATTTTAAGGTTATTTCTTATTTTCCATTCTTTTAATTCGGTTTTAACATTTTTTTAACTCTTCTTTTTATTCAAATAAAATATTTAAAATTTGTTGACTTAGAACAATAATTGATTAAATACCGTTTATTGAGTAGTGAAATTAGTGCTACGATGTGCAGACCGTAATTAATAATAATGATCTTTGGAGTATGTATGGATTTTTTGATGAATCTAAGTGAAGGTACACAATTCACGATTCAACTTGCGATTGTGCTTATCTGTTTGTTTTATGGTGCGAGAAAAGGCGGTATTGCACTTGGGATGTTAGGTGGTGTCGGTTTAATCGTGTTAGTATTCGGTTTCGGCATTGAACCGGGTCAACCGGCGATTGCTGTTATGCTGACGATTCTTGCCGTGGTTGTGACTTCGGCTACATTACAAGCCAGTGGCGGCTTGGATGTTATGTTACAAATCGCCGAAAAAATGTTGCGCCGTAATCCTAAATATGTGAGTATTCTTGCTCCGTTTGTGACCTGTTTTTTAACAATTCTTTGCGGTACGGGGCATGTTGTTTATACAATGTTGCCAATTATTTACGATATTGCGATTAAAAATAACATTCGTCCGGAACGTCCGATGGCGGCAAGTTCCATTGCCTCCCAAATGGGGATTATTGCTTCCCCGGTTTCCGTTGCGGTTGTGACATTAACCGCTTTCTTAGTCAACGCTCAAACGCCGTTAGCCGGTTTCGACGGTTATCTTGATTTATTGAAAATTACAGTTCCTTCAACGCTTTGCGGTATTTTGGCAATCGGTATTTTCAGTTGGTTCCGCGGTAAAGATTTGGATAAGGATGAAGTTTTCCAAGAAAAACTTAAAGATCCGGAGTTCAAAAAATATGTTTACGGCGACAGTACTTCTTTATTAGGTAAAAAACTTCCGCGATCAAGCTGGAATGCCATGTGGATTTTCTTCGGCGCCATTTTAGTGGTTGCGCTGTTAGGTTATTTTAAAGAGTTACGTCCTGCTTTTGATAAAACCGTGCCGGCTCAAGTGGTTGAGGTTGTGTCGGCAGATCAAAGCGTGAAAAGTATTAACGTGGCAAACGGTAGAATCGTTGCTATGGCGCAAGACGGTAGAGTCGCTATTGACGTGAAAGAAAACAAAGGTAAAGTTAAAACGGCCTATAATGCGATTGAAATTTATGATGATAAAGGCGCGTTAACTCAAACCGTATCGACACAAGATAATAACGTCGTGATTTCTTCGGGAGATCAAACCGAAACTATCGCGAATGCATCAATCGTGCTAAAAGATACGATGAAGAAAAAAGCTAATCTGAGCATGGTTAATGTGATTCAAATTTTCATGTTATTAGCGGGTGCTTTAATCGTTATCTTTACGAAGACCGATCCGGGTAAAATCAGTAAAAATGAAATATTCCGTTCCGGTATGATTGCATTAGTTGCGGTATTCGGTATTTCCTGGATGGCGGAAACCATGTTTGCCGTTCATACTCCGATGATGAAAGCCGCACTCGGGGATATTGTAAAAGCGCATCCTTGGACCTATGCGGTGATGCTGCTATTAATTTCTAAATTTGTAAACTCACAGGCTGCCGCATTGGTTGCGTTCGTTCCGTTGGCATTAAGTATCGGCGTCGATCCGGCAATAATTCTTGCATTCGCGGCAGCTTGTTACGGTTACTATATTTTACCGACTTATCCGAGTGACTTGGCGGCGATTCAATTCGACCGTTCAGGTACGACCCGTATCGGTAAATTCGTAATTAACCACAGTTTCATTTTACCGGGATTAATCGGTGTGATTACATCATGTATCTTTGGTTATATCTTTACAGGCTTATACGGTTATCTTTAATCTATAGCGAAATACGAACGAAAAGTGCGGTCAAAATTTTTAAAGTTTTGATCTGACTTTAAATAAAATCTTAAATTACATATAAGGACTGGTTTCGATAATATATCGGACTCGGTCCTTTTAGTTTCAATTAAATGCATTGACGGTTGTCGTATTTAAGATAACCTTCCATCGCAACCGGGGCACCAGACTGTTAGGGATAAAATCGTTCCGTTTTTAATCGTTCGAGAAATTCTTCGCCACTGCATTATCCGAGCGTTTTCCTGTATGCGATAATCAAATATAAAATATACGTTATCTTTGAAAACTTTATCGGTTATATAATGTCGTAAATAACGTATTTTTTGCAAGTGAAAGGAAATATTTGATGAAACTTTTAAAAATAAGTATGGCACTGTTCAGCGCAGTTTTTTTCGGTAACGTATTTGCTTTGCCGCCATCACAAAATCCGTTAGGCGACAAACCTTTTGCCAACAAGGCGGCAGACGGTTACAACCTGGAATTCAATGATAAACAGTATACTGTTGAAACCGGGGAGGTGGATGGCAAAACGGTTAAATACCGTGCTTTTGAAAAAATAGTTTATGTAAAAAATCCTGTAGAACCTGATTATCAAACTATCAACTTTTATGTGCCTGAAGATTATTTTGCCGACAAAGAGATTAACGGATTTAATGCACAAACCGCACCGATTTTTCTACCTAATTCCATCGGCGGTTATATGCCGGCAATGGCGGCGACCGCCGCACAAAAAGGTATAGGCGGTAGAACCTCTACAATTTTGACCGCACTTTCTAAAGGTTATGTGGTAGCGAGCGTCGGTGCGCGCGGTCGTACCTTAGGTAAAACGGGTGCTTACACGGGAAAGGCTCCGGCAGTGATTGTAGATTTAAAAGCCGCCGTACGCTATCTTCATGCAAATAACGCCAAAATGCCCGGCGACGCCAACAAAATTATTTCCAACGGTACCAGCGCAGGCGGGGCCATGTCTGCCCTATTGGCGGCAAGTGGCGATAGTAACGATTATGCCGAATATCTTGATGAATTAGGTGCCGCAAACGCCAGCGATGCTATTTTTGCCGCTTCTGTTTATTGTCCTATTACCGATTTGGAACACGCCGACATGGCTTATGAATGGGAATTTAACGGGTTAAATCAATATGAGCGTATGGATATGTCGGAATTAAACGCCGAATCTTTCAATAATCGTTCCAAACCGATGAAAAAAACAGAAGGTACATTAAGTCCGGCGCAAGTCGCCGTTTCAAACGAATTAAAAGCACAATTTCCTGCCTATCTGAATTCATTAAATCTGAAAGATGAAAAGGGTAATGCGCTTAGTTTGGAGCAAGACGGTAGTGGTTCATTCAAGGATTTTATTAAATTTTATTTGATAGAATCGGCAAATAAGGCTATTACACAAGGAGCGGATTTATCACAAATCGGCTGGTTGAAATTTAACCGGAACAAAATTACCGATCTTGATTTCACCGGTTTCGTACATTCGAAAAAGCGAATGAAATTACCGCCGGCATTTGATGCTTTCGATTTAAGTTCCGCCGAAAATAATGAATTTGGCGACAGCAATATTAATAATAAACACTTCACGGTATATAGCTTAAAACGCAGTACGGTAAACGGTAAACTGGCAGATAGTGAAACGATAAAACTACTTAATGCGATGAATTATACGAATAACCGAAAAGCTGCCCGGCATTGGCGTATTCGGGCCGGTTCGGCGGATTATGACACTTCCCATGCTATTTCCGCTATATTAACGGTCAAACTACGTATGAGTGGAAAAAATGTTGATTATGCAATACCGTGGGCGATTCCGCATTCCGGCGATTACGATCTTGACGAATTATTCCAATGGATGGACGGCATAAGCAAGAAATAGTGAAACAGTGCGTCTTTTGTTTTTGGCATTTTTTCTTTTTTAAAGGGGGGCGTAAACGCCCGATTCCGCTTTCAGAATAAGAGCTACAACCGTAGCTCTTTCTTTTGGAATAGATTTTTTTGAGTGAGCCCTTTTGTAATGTTCTCTTTCGATTTTATTGACGGGAAATGGATTGGTTGCCGTAATATTGTTTTAAATAACGTACAATTTCATCACCTACCTGTGCGGTTGTCGCAGTGCCGCCTAAATCCGGCGTGAGTACGGATTTTTCCGTTAACACAAATTCAATGGCGTCCAGTAATCGTTCCGCCCATGGGGAATGTCCGAAGAAATCCAGCATTTGACTTGCCGACCAAACCGTAGCTAACGGATTCGCCAGTTGCTTACCGGCAATATCCGGCGCTGAACCGTGAATTGGTTCGAACATTGACGGATATCGGCGTTCAGGATTCAAATTTGCCCCGGCTGCCAATCCCATACCGCCGGAAATCGCCGCACCGAGATCCGTGAGAATATCACCGAATAGATTGCTGGTGACCACAATGTCAAAACGTTCGGGATGCGCCACCATTAACATAGCGGCGGCATCCACTAAATAAGAAGCGGTTCTGACATCCGGGTATTCTTTGCTTACCTGTTCGAAGATTTGATCCCAGAACACCATGGAATAATTTAACGCATTCCCCTTACTGATGCTGGTGACGGAACGGTTTTGTTTACGCCCTAATTCGAAAGCGTAACGGATAATCCGTTCACAGCCCACACGAGAGAACACACTGTCCTGAATCACTACTTCATGAGGTTTGTTTTTATAAAGCCAACTGCCGGAACCCGCGTATTCGCCTTCGCTGTTTTCCCGGATAAACAGCATATCAATATCTTTTTCCGTTTTGTTTTTTAACGGGCAAGGCGCACCTTTCAATAATTTAACCGGACGCACATTCACATATTGATCAAAACTTTTACGGATAGCCAGCAGCAATCCCTATAATGAAATATGATCAGGCACGCCGGGATAACCTACCGCACCTAAAAAAACGGCATCAAACTTACGTAATTGTTCAATGCCGTCTTCATCCATCATTTTGCCGGTTTGAGTATAAAATTCGCAGCCCCAGGGAAAATGCGTAAAATTAAATTGAATGTCCTTGTCTAATCGGGATACGCAGTTTAAAACTTTAATTCCCTCATTAATCACTTCCGGACCAATCCCGTCGCCGGCAACGACCGCAATATTATGTGCCATATCGATTCTCCTTTATTGATGATGTTTTCATCATAGTACAATCAGTGGAAAATGAAAGGAATTTATCGGAAAAGTGCGGTCGGATTGCCGTGCGTTTTTGAAAAATGAAATGCGTGAGCCGGATAGCAACTTCTTCCGCACGACAGAAACGATTAAGATTCGATTAAACCGGCTTTTAGCAGAAAATTATACACACCGTGTTCTTCAATGTGATCCGTTACGTAATCCGCTACGTTTTTTAATTGGGGATGAGCATTACCCATCGCCACACCGACACCGACCGTATTGAGCATTTCAATATCATTTAAACCGTCGCCGAACGCCATAACGTTATCCATGGATAAACCGAAATAATCAATTACTGCGCGAATTCCTCGTGCTTTAGACCCTTCCGCATCGAATAAATCCACGGAATCTTTATCCCAACGTACGACACGTAGTCCGTCTAAAATTTGTGCGTCTGCAACCAACTGATCCTGCGTTTCATCGTAAAACGGCAACAATTGGAAAACTTCATTGGATTTGAAGTAGTCTTTATCTACGATGTAATCCCGCAAAATAGGATCCAAGGCGGATTTTTGTTGCGGCGTGATGCCGGAAACAGCAATATTTTTATCCGACACAAAAGCATATTCAATACGGTGGGCATCAAAAAAATCTACTAACGTTTGAATTTTAGCAGTGGGAATGGTGTGTTTTTCGATGAAATGATCTTTATAGACGGCTAACTGACCGTTCATAGTGACAAATAGATCAATGGGTTCCTGCGCAAATAATGATCTGAGTTTTAACGGCAGACTGCAACGGGAACGCCCTGTGGCGATGGCGGGCATAATGTTGTTGGCTTTTAATTTACGGATAGCGGGTAAAACCGTATCTGGTAAGTAATCTTTATGTTTAACGATCAGCGTTTCGTCAATATCGAAAAAGACGATTTTAATCTTGTCGCGCAAGTTCGGTACCGCCATAATGACCTCGGATAATGATAAATTTAAGTGAGAATTTGCGTAATTCTACACTATTTTGCTATCGTTTAGGCAATAGAATCGGGTATTTAAAATCGACCGTATTGTCTTTTAAATCCGCATATTTCCCGGAGACACGTAAAGGCGTGTTTTTTGTTACGAAAAAACAATAAAATTTATAACATTTATGCTAGGATAACCTACTTTACGATTTCATTTTAGGAGGAAGGGTTTTGCGCTTTTTACGACGTTTTTTTCAATTAGAATCCTCTAGCGGAATTTTATTATTGATTTTTGCCATGTTAGCAATGTCTTTAGCGAATTCTTCGTTAAAGTCACATTATTTTAATTTTCTGGATATTCCTATAGTAATGCAGTTCGGTACATTCGCCATCGATAAAAGTTTGCTGCATTGGGTAAATGACGGCTTAATGGCTATTTTCTTCGTATTGGTCGGAATGGAAGTCAAACGGGAAATGTTGGAAGGCGCGTTGGCCAGCTATAGACAGGCGGTTTTCCCCGCGTTGGCCGCAGTCGGCGGTATGGTGGTACCGGCATTGATTTATGTTTTGATTACCCGTTCTTATGCCGAACTGAGTAACGGTTGGGCAATTCCTATGGCTACGGATATTGCTTTTGCGTTAGGTGTGGTGGCATTGCTTGGGGCGCGAGTTCCTTTACCGTTGAAAGTGTTTTTATTGGCGCTGGCGATTATAGACGACTTGGGTGCCATTGTCGTTATTGCATTATTTTTCTCCGAACAGCTTAGTGTGCCTGCATTGACGATTGCTGCTTTTTCTATTTTCGGATTATTGGTTTTAAACCGTATGAAGGTAGGTCACTTGTGCGGATATTTATTATTTGGCGGTATTTTATGGGCTTCGGTACTGAAATCCGGCGTACATGCAACATTGGCGGGCGTTATTATCGGATTTAGTATTCCGTTAAAAGATCGCCGGGGAAACCGTCTGTTGCATGCTTTCGAACATACTTTAGCCCCGTGGTGTTCTTTTCTTATTTTACCGTTATTTGCTTTTGCTAATGCGGGCGTTTCCCTCGGCAGTATCAATGTCGCCTCTGTTTTTTCTCCGTTACCGATGGGGATTGCGCTGGGTTTGTTATTAGGCAAACCGTTAGGCGTGTTCGGTTTTTGCTTTTTGGCGGTGAAACTACGATTGGCGAAATTACCGGAAGGCGTGGATTTCAAACAGATTCTGGCGGTAGCGGTATTGTGCGGCATCGGTTTTACGATGTCTATGTTCCTGTCCAGCCTGGCGTTCGGCGGAGAGAGTACAAGTACAATCAATACGCTTTCCCGCTTAGGCATTTTATTGGGTTCCGGTCTTTCCGCCGTGATCGGCTATTTGCTATTAAGAGCCTTTACTAAACCGGCAGAAAATTAATTTATATAAAAAACACGAGTTCAGGCTCGTGTTTTTACTATTTATTTGCGCTGTTTCTTCGTATCTTTATAAGAAAAGATTATAATAACAATTTTTCGTTTTCGGATTTTTCATGTCTTATTATACGTTGTGGGTGATAGCTTTCGGCTTGTCTATGGATGCGTTTGCGGTTTCTGTCGGCAAAGGGCTGACGCTGGCGGATTTCTGCTGGAAATTCACATTAAAAATTGCACTCTGTTTCGGTTTGTTTCAAGCGTGCATGCCGTTGCTGGGTTATTATGTGGGATCGCATTTCAGCGATTATATTAGCGAATTTGATCATTGGATTGCCTTTGCACTGTTGTGTGTGATCGGTATTAATATGATTAAAATGTCTGTTACGAATGAAAACAGTGACGACGACCCGTCCGATTTCAGTTTACGGCACTTGACCATGTTGGGAGTAGCGACCAGTATTGATGCGCTTGCGATGGGCGTTTCTTTTGCCTTTTTGAAAGTGAATATATGGACCGCGGCGGCGATAATCGGAATTACCACGACGATTCTTTCGCTATTCGGTGTCAAGGCGGGACATTGGCTTGGCGATAGAATTCATAAACAGGCAGAATTGTTAGGCGGTATCATTTTGATTGCGATGGGCGTAAAAGTTCTGATTGAGCACCGCGTTTTCGGCTAAAAGTATGAGAAAACCGACCGCACTTTTAAAGGGTGAATGATACTCGCAAAGTGCGGTCGTTTTTTTAATCGTTTTTATGCCGTTTAACCAACTGCGTCCAGTTGTAATAACCGTAAATGGAGTTGCAGAAGTACATAATATACATCACTAACAGCGGCAGGCTGGTTTCGCCCGTTTTGAAGTACATACCTATCCACAGTGCGATCGTAAGCGCATTCACGATAATCCATAATGCCCATTGTTCGCGATAACGCAACATCATCAGCACCTGCGCTACAATGGATACGATTACGGTGATACCGTCCAGTTCGGGAAATGCGCTGTCCAAATGAGTCAGCAATTTGATGTAACTATAAGTCCCGACTAACACTACGGCAATCACGATTAACCATTGTTTGAAGTTTAACGCTTTAGCGATAACTTCTTCCACGCCGGCGGTATTCACTGTATTTTTGCTGGTCATGTGTTTGCGCCATAAATAAAAACCGATGAATTGAACCGGCACATATACCAGCAAATTCAGTTGCATTTCGCCGTAAAGTTCGAAAGTGTAGGAAGTGTAAGCGTAAAGCGACACGCTGATAAGCCCGAATAAATAATTACTGATTTTGCCCTTCCCCACAAAAACCACACACAAAATCCCTGTGATAGCGGCGATGGTGGCAATCCAGCCGTCGGGTTGAATAGCAAAGATAACCAGTTGAATAGTCAGAAAAAAGCACAGCCACATGGCCTCGAATTTGGTCCAGCCGCCGAAGAATTCGTTTTTCAGTTTTGCGGTTAAGCTCATAACAAGCTCCTTTAGGTAGAACAGGGTAGGAATAAAAATCGATTGATTTTTGCACCGCACTTTTTTTATGTCAAGGATAAATTATATTTTTCTGAATTTAATTTGTTTTGAACGGTTATTTGTAAAGCATATTATACATAGAAAGCGGTTTGATTTTGTCGGAAGACCCGTTAAAATAGCCGCCTTTTTAATATTCAGTAGGTGAAAATTTATGGTGTTTGCGGTCGGTCAGCGTTGGATAAGTGAAAGTGAAAATAATCTGGGATTAGGCATTATCACCGAGGTGAATAGTCGCGCTGTCACGATTTTCTTCCCTGCCGCCGATGAAACGCGAATTTATGCCACGGCAAGCGCACCTTTAACCCGCGTAGTATTTAATGCGGGCGATATGATTACGCATCAGCAAGGATGGCAGGCACAGGTAACGGATATTATGGTCAATAATTTGACCGCACTTTATCTGGTCAGACGGACGGATAACGGTGAAGAAATCGTATTGAAGGAAATCGATCTGGCTCATCAAATCAACTTCAGTCAACCGCAGGATCGTCTGTTTACCGCCCAAATCGATCGCAGCGACCGTTTTGCCTTACGTTATCATGCGTTACGCCATCAGCAGGCGCAATTTAAATCGCCTTTACGCGGATTGCGCGGCATTCGGGCGGGATTAATTCCCCACCAGTTGCACATCGCTAAAGAAGTAGGACAACGTCTGCATCCCCGCGTATTACTGGCGGACGAAGTAGGTTTGGGGAAAACCATTGAAGCGGGCATGATTTTACAACAACAGATATTTGCCGGGCGTGCGGACAGGGTGTTGATTGTCGTACCGGAATCCCTGCAACATCAATGGCTGGTTGAAATGCTGCGCCGTTTCAATTTGCATTTTTCCTTATTTGACGAAGAACGGGCGGAGGATTTTGCCGCAACGGACGAGCAGGAAGAGTGCAATCCTTTCGACAGCGAAAACCTGATTATTTGTTCGCTGGATTGGCTGATTTCCCGACCTAAACGGAGAACACAGGCATTACAGACGCAATTCGATTTGCTGATTGTGGATGAAGCGCACCATCTGACATGGTCGCCGGAGGCGGCAAACCCGGAATATCAACTGGTCGAGTCTTTGACTAAGCAAATTCCCTCGGTATTGTTGTTAACGGCAACGCCGGAACAACTGGGTCAGGAAAGCCACTTCGCCCGTTTGAAATTATTGGATGCGGATCGTTTCTATGATTACGATGCCTTTGTTGCCGAACAGCGGCATTATCGACCGGTAGCCGATGCGGTGCAAACCTTGTTGGCGGAAAACCCCTTAAGTGCGGCGGAAAAAAACGCAATTTCCGATTTATTGGAAGAACAGGATCTGGAACCGCTGTTTAAAGCCTTGGACAGCCGGAACGAAGAGGAAAAAGCGACAGTTCGTCAGGAACTTATAGACAGTCTGATTGACCGCCACGGCACCAGTCGCGTGTTATTCCGCAATACGCGTCAGGGCGTGAAGGGGTTTCCCCGCAGGATTTATCGCCAAATCAATCTGCCGCTGCCGAAGCAATACATTAATGCCGTTAGAGTGGTTGGCCGGCTGGGAAAAAATCCCGAGGATGAATTGTTTTATCCGGAACGCCTGTTCCAGAATATGGATCAGAACGCTAAATGGTGGGATTTCGATCCTCGTGTAGAATGGTTAATCACTTTTTTGAAAAATCACCGTGCCGAAAAAGTACTGGTGATTTGTCGGCAGGCTCAAACAGCGGTTCAGCTGGAGCAGGCATTACGTGCGAAAGAGGGAATTCGCTGTGCCGTATTTCACGAGAGATTATCCATTATCGAGCGGGATCGTGCCGCCGCTTATTTTGCCGATCAGGAAAACGGTGCGCAGGTTCTGTTAAGTTCCGCGATCGGTTCCGAAGGGCGTAACTTTCAGTTCGCTTGCCGTTTGGTGTTATTCAATCTGCCGGAAAATCCCGATTTATTGGAACAATGTATCGGGCGGTTGGATCGTATCGGACAACGACGGGATATTCGGATTTACGTACCTTGTTTCGCGGATTCGCCGCAAGCGGTTTTGGCGGATTGGTTCCATCAAGGGCTCAACGCGTTTGAAGAAATCTGTCCTATGGGGATGGCGTTATTTGAAAAGTGCGGTCAAAATTTGCAGTATTTTTTACAAAATCCGACCGAATCGGCGGGGTTTGAAATGTTTCTGAAAAAAACCGCCGAACTGCGTTTACAGTTGAAAGCGGAATTGGAAAACGGTCGTGATCGCCTGTTGGAACTGAATTCGAATGGCGGTGAAGCGGCGCAACGGCTTGCCGAAGCCATTCGGGTGGAAGATAACGATACCGAACTGGTGAATTTTACTTTGAATTTGTTTGATATCATCGGCGTGGAACAAGAGGATTCGGGGGAGAAATCCATTGTGATTACTCCGACCGGTACGATGTTGGTGCCGGATTTCCCGGGATTGAAAGAAGAAGGCGTAACGGTCACTTTTGACCGAGAGCTGGCGTTAGCGCGGGAAGAATTGGAATTTCTTACCTGGGATCATCCCATGTTGCGTAACGGCATTGATTTGGTGGTTTCCGGCGATATCGGTAAAACGGCGGCGTCATTACTGGTGAACAATAAGTTACCGACGGGAACTTTGTTACTGGAACTGATTTATGTAGTGGAAAGCCAATCGCCGAAAGGCTTGCAGCTTAACCGTTTCTTACCGCCGACGCCGATACGTTTGTTGTTGGACGGTAAAGGTCAGGACTTGGCGGCGCAAGTCGGTTTTAACCGACTGGAGAAACAGTTGAAACCGATGGCTAAAAATATGGCGAGTAAAATGGTGAAAATGGTACGTCCGAATATCGAAAAAATGCTGTCTATGGCCGAACAACTGATGAGAGAACGGGCAAAAACGCTGATTGGCGATGCGCAACAACAGGCGGATTTCGTCCTAAGCCATGAACTTAATCGATTAAACGGACTGAAACGCGTAAATAAAAATATTCGCCAGGATGAAATCGACGGTTTGGAAAAGATTCGTATCCGGTCCTTATCGGAATTGGCGAAAGCAAGCTGGCGACTGGATTGTTTAAGGGTGATCGTGAGCAACCGAGCCTGATCTTTTGCGGGCATTTTTCAGTTTGTTGCCGAATAATGTTTTCAAGAATATTGAATACCTTTTAAATTTACCTTTTCTGTTTCTTCGTTTATTCAAAAAAAATAGATATTTTTAATTTTTTTCTATTTTAATGCGGTTTTTGATTGGAAATCATCAAAAAAAGAATAATAAATTGAAGAATCTTTAATGCCGTATATTTTTATTTCTGAAGGTATTGCAACCGTTTGTTTAAATCTGATATATCTAACGGCACGTCGGTCGGATATTTCCCTCCGTTTTGCCGGCGTAAACACAACATAATCTGATTAAAAGCGCTTATTACGGAGTGCAGCTCTATGAAAAAATTATTTAAACTTTCTCTTGTCGCCGGTATCGCTCTGGCTTCATTAAATGCCCATGCCGAAGAAAAATTCATTACTATCGGAACTGGCGGTCAAACCGGCGTGTATTATGTGGTCGGACAGTCTATTTGTCAGTTAGTGAACCGGGATACGGCTAAAACCGGCGTGAAATGTAATGCGCCCTCAACCGGTGCTTCGGTGGCGAACCTGAATGCTATCGCCGATCATCAAATGGATATGGGAATCGCACAGTCCGACTGGCAATATCATGCCTATAACGGTTCAAGTTCTTTTGAAGGCAAGAGAAACGAGAAATTACGTGCCGTTTTCTCACTTCATCCGGAACCGTTTACATTAATGGTGCGCGATGATTCCGGTATTCAGTCTTTTGACGATTTAAAAGGCAAACGTGTGAATGTGGGGGATCCGGGTTCCGGTACCCGCGCGACCATGAATGTGATTTTGGCGGCAAAGGGCTGGACCAATAAAAATTTCAAAGTGGCGTCCGAATTAAAACCGGCGGAAATGGCCTCCGTCATGTGCGATAACAACTTGGATGCGATTACCTATAACGTCGGTCATCCGAACGGTGCGCTGAAGGAAGCGGCGGCTTCCTGCGATTCTCATCTGGTTCCGGTAACGGGCGATGCGATCGACAAATTGGTGGCTGATCATTCCTACTATGCGAAAGCCGTCATTCCGGGCGGTTTATATAAAGGTACGGATAATCCGGTGGACACTTTCGGGGTGTATGCGACGTTAGTCACCTCCGAAGATGTGGAGGCGGATAAAGTTTATGCGGTAGTGAAGGCAGTGTTTGATAATTTTGACCGTTTCAAACGTTTGCATCCGGCTTTTGCCAACTTGAAGCAGGAAGAGATGATCACCAACGCGTTATCCGCACCTTTGCATGAAGGTGCCGTCCGTTATTACAAGGAACGTGGCTGGATTAAATAAAATCTCTCGTTTTTTTAACCGCACTTTTTCTTGATTTCGGCGCGCTGCGCGTAAGAATATCAACGTAAAAGTGCGGTCGTTTTTTTGTTATTTTTCTCCTGATCATCCGGATTTGTCCGAGAGGAGAATTAGCTTGGAAGGAATCCGTCTATGGCAATAAATGCATCAGAAAAAAAACCAATCGATTATGATGACTTGCAGGACATGGTTGCGTCAAATGATGCCGGAGGGCGTACGCCGCACGGTCTTGCCAAAAAAATCATTGTCGTCACCGCCATTTTGTGGTCTGTTTTTCAACTTTATTATACTTCGCCGGTGCCTTATTGGTTGCAGGAAGTGTTAACCCATCACGGTTGGGACATCAACGTCGTGGTGGACGACACCAAAGCGCGTTCCGTTCATTTGGCGTTTGCCTTGTTTCTTGCCTATCTGTCGTTTCCGGCGTTTGCCGGCTCGCCTAAGCAGCACATACCGACGCTTGACTGGATTTTCGCAGTGGGCGGCGCTTTTTTAGGGGCCTATTATCTGTTTTTCTACGAAGGTTTGGTGAAACGCTTCGGTGCGCCGAACCTGCAGGATATTATTGCGGGATGTTGCGGTGTCTTGTTATTACTGGAAGCCACCCGACGCAGTTTGGGCTTGCCGTTAGTAGTGATTGCCGTCGTATTTTTACTGTATAACTTTTTCGGGCAGTATTTACCGACGGATTGGATTATCAGCCATCGTTCCGGTTCATTGTCCCAAATTGTGAACCAGCAATGGATTACCACGGAAGGCGTATTCGGCGTGGCCTTGGGGGTATCGACCAAATATGTGTTTCTGTTCGTGCTGTTCGGCGCCTTATTGGACAAAGCGGGGGCAGGTAACTATTTCATTAAAACCGCTTTTGCTTATCTCGGACATTTAAACGGCGGACCGGCAAAAGCGGCGGTCGTTTCTTCCGCGTTAACCGGCCTGGTTTCGGGTTCTTCCATCGCCAATGTGGTGACAACCGGGACGTTCACTATTCCTATGATGAAACGGGTCGGGTTTACCCCGGAAAAAGCCGGTGCCGTCGAGGTGGCTTCTTCGGTGAACGGTCAGCTTATGCCGCCGGTTATGGGGGCGGCCGCATTCCTGATGATCGAATATGTCAATATGCCTTACAGCGAATTAATCGTTCATGCTTTTTTACCGGCATTTATTTCGTATTTGGCGTTGGTTTATATTGTACACCTTGAAGCCTGTAAAATGGGGCTGAAAGGATTGCCGAGAACGGATCCGCCGAAACCTTTGCTGATGGTATTGATTCGGATATTAGCGTCGTTTCTGGTGATCTGCATAACTTATTTTATTCTGGAATTTTGCTTCGGTTGGATCAAACGTGCCGTGCCTGATTTTTCTTTCCTGATTGTCAGCGTATTATTGTGTGCGGCGTATTTGTTGCTGATTCGTCGCGTCGCCCGCTTTCCGGATTTAGAGCCGGATGATCCGAATTCCAAAATAGCCGCTTTGCCGTCCGTGAAACCGACGGTTAACGCCGGACTGCATTATTTGCTACCGGTAGTGGTGTTGATGTGGTGTTTAATGATTGAACGCATGTCGCCGGGGTTATCCGCTTTCTGGGGAATTCTGGCGTTAGGTATGATTTTGGTGACGCAACGTCCGTTGCTTAGCCTGTTCCGAAAAAGTGACGAAAATCTGACCGCACTTTTGCGGCAAGGATTACAGGAACTGATCGACGGATTGGAAACCGGTGCGCGTAATATGATTGGTATCGGGATTGCCACCGCTACCGCCGGTATTATCGTCGGTGCGGTGTCGCTGACCGGATTCGGCGTACAACTGGCGAGTATTATCGAATACCTGTCCATGGGCAATATTTTGCTGATGTTAATTTTAGTTGCGGTGTTCAGTCTGATTCTCGGCATGGGATTGCCGACCACGGCGAATTATATCGTAGTATCTTCGTTAATGGCGTTGGTGATTATCGAGGTGGGTAAACAAAACGGACTTATCGTGCCGCTTATTGCCGTGCATTTATTTGTATTTTATTTCGGAATCATGGCGGACGTAACACCGCCCGTAGGACTGGCATCGTTTGCGGCGGCGGCCATTTCCGGCGGTAGCCCGATTAAAACGGGCGTTAACGCTTTTTATTATAGTCTACGCACCGCCGTGCTACCGTTCCTGTTTATTTTCAATACGGATTTATTGCTGATCGATGTGGGTTGGGCGAAAGGCATGTTGGTTTTTGCGGTGGCGATTATCGGAATTATGGCGTTTACCGCCGCCAGTATGGGATATTTTTTCCGTTTCAATAAACGTTGGGAAGCGTTGGCACTGTTATTCGCTGCGTTCATGCTGTTTCGGCCGGACTATTTTATGCAGTATATTTCGCCGACGGAGCGTTATATCGAACCGGTGAAATTGGTACAGGAAATCGGACAAACGCCGGTAGGACAAAATCTCACCATTAAAGTGGCGGGTGTGAATCCTTACGGTAAACCGATCGAATTCTATTCCCAACTCAGTGTGCCGGAAGGTAAAACCAGTGAGGAACGATTGGAAAATCTCGGTTTAACTTTGTTGGATACCGGTGAAAAAATTGAAGTTAACGGTATTGAAACGCCGAAAATCCTGATTGATAATGTCACCATTGATTCACCGGCTGCAAAAGCCGGCCTGAACTGGGATCAAACCATTATCGAAGTGGCGGTGCCGCAAAATTCCTTAGCCAAAGAGTGGATGTTTATTCCGGCCTTGCTATTGATTTTAGCGATTGCTTGGAACCAGCGTCGTCGTCCGGAATAGGAGATAAAAATGTATAAAAATTTACTGATAGCCATTGATTTAAATAATCTCGCGAGTGCGAAATATGTGGTCGATACTTGTTTGCAACTGACGGCGAACGAGGTTAATCCCGTGTATCGGGTGGTCACGATTATCGAACCTGTGGACGACAGTTTTATTTCCGCTTTTTTGCCGAAGAATTTTGATAAATCGGTGATGGAAGAAGCCTGCAAAGCTCTGCATGCCTTTACCGAAGCCAGTTTCCCGGCAGGAGCGAAAGTACAGCATATTGTGGCGCACGGTACGATTTATGAAGAAATCAACCGTATTGCGGAAGAGAAAAAGGTGGACCTCATCGTAATGCTTGCCAGCAGTAAACCTAATGCGCTAGGGCTCAGTACCAATACGGTGAAAGTGGCGCGGTTTTCGGATAAGCCGGTGTTGGTTTTGCGTTAGTCCGGGTACGGTCGAAAATTTATACGGATTTCCGACCGCACTTTTTATCGATTTTCATCAGAAATTTTCGATAAGCCGAGTTTAAAAGGAAATGTTCATGAGCAAAATAGCGAAATTTATCCTGTGGGCGGGATTGTCGTTAACGGCATTGTCGGCGCAGGCGAGAGACGGGGTGACAATCGGTACGGGAGGACAAACGGGCGTCTATTATGTGGCGGGGCAGTCCATTTGTCAGTTGGTGAACCGGCATACTGACTTTGCCTGCAAAGCGCCGTCTACCGGCGCATCGTTAGCCAATTTGGACGCCATTGCCGAACAATCGCTGGACATGGGGATTGTGCAGTCGGATTGGCAATATCATGCCTATCACGGTTCGGATGCGTTTGCCGGCAAAGCCAACCCGAAACTACGTGCGGTATTTTCCCTGCATGCGGAACCGTTCACCGTAATGGCGCGTGACGATGCTGAAATCACGATGTTCGACGACATCAGAGGTAAACGGGTAAATATCGGCGATGAGGGCTCCGGCACGCGCGCCACTATGAACGTTATTATGCGAATGAAAAATTGGACGAACGATGATTTCCGTATGCTTACGGAATTACAGCCGGGCGAGCTTGCCGAAGTGATTTGCCGCAATCATCTGGATGTGATTACTTACAGCGCGGGTAATCCGAACGGTACCTTCAAAGAAGCCGCCAACGAATGCGAAACCCATTTAGTGCCGGTTACCGGCGCTGAAATCGATAAGCTGGTGGCGGAGTATCCCTATTATGCCAAGGCTGTTATTCCGGCTAAAACCTATAAAGGCACGGATAAGCCGGTGGAGACCTTCGGTGTTTATGCTACGCTGGTGACGTCGGAAGATGTGGATGCGGATAAAGTTTATGCGGTAGTGAAAGCCGTGTTTGACAATTTCGACCGTTTCAAACGTACCCATCCGGTGTTTGCTCATCTCAGCCGGGAAGAGATGATTCGCAATGCCTTGTCGGCACCGTTACACCAAGGGGCCGAGCGTTATTATCGCGAACAGGGTTGGCTAAAATAATTCTGACGCTATAATGTCAGGCATTTTTATCACAATCGTGTTTTTCCGTGGGAAAGACACGATTTTACTTTTTCATCATATATGGCATTAATTGAATATCATCCTCCTAAAACGCCTTATTTGGATATCATTCACCATGATAATCACATTCTGGTCGTGAACAAGCCCAGCGGGTTATTGTCCGTGCCGGGCAATCAGCCGCAATATTATGACAGCGCCATGAGCCGCGTGAAGGAAAAATACGGATTCTGCGAACCCGCTCATCGGCTGGATATGGCTACCAGCGGTATTATTCTGTTTGCCATGAGCAAACTGGCGGACAGCGAACTGAAACGCCAGTTTCGCGAACGGCAAACGGAAAAGTTTTACCAGGCCGTGGTGTGGGGACATCCTAAACAGGATAGCGGTACGGTGAATCTGCCGCTGATTTGTGATTGGGAAAACCGCCCCCGTCAGCGCATAGATTTCAACGCAGGCAAAAGCGCGGTCACAAAATTTGAAGTTTTAGAACGCCTGCCTAATAACAGCACGCGGCTGAAGTTAACGCCGATTACCGGGCGTTCCCACCAGCTGCGATTGCATATGCTGGCATTAGGTCATCCTATTTTAGGTGATAAATTCTACGCCCATCCGCAGGCGAAAGCCATGGCGCCACGTTTATATCTGCATGCGGAAAGCCTGACGATTACACATCCCGTCACGGGCGAGGCGATGACTTTCCGTTGTCCCGCGGATTTTTAACTGCATGCGGACGGTTTAAAAACCCAACCGCCGAAGTTGTGCGATGACGGCGTCCGTTTGAATCTGCGCCATCAGATTGGGCGTTTTCAGCTTGGTTGCCCAAGGTAATTCGGCGGAAGGTTTGCCGAATTCTTTCCGGGCGTTTTGTTCGTAAACGGAAACCACGTTCGCTAAATTACGGTAAGGTCCTGTGCGCCAAGGGTTGTGATAGGCGTATAAACCGATAACCGGCGTGTCTGTCATAGTGGCGATGTGTGCCGGTCCGCTATCCGGCGCGATAAGCACATCCGCCAGTCCGATCAGCGCAACCAATTCCGCCAATGTGGTTTGTCCGCAAATATTGGTCGGCTGAAAATCGCAAAGTGCGGTGATTTTTTCCGTCATTTTGATTTCACGAGGTGCCGGCGAACCGCAAAGCACCACGTGCAGATTATGAGAATGAGCATAATTCGCTACCGCCGCGTACCCTTCCGCCAGCCAGTCTTTTTCCGCTTTACTTGAACAAGGTGCGATAACCAGATTTTTTTGATTTGCGCTCAAAAACGACCGCGCTTTTTCCTTGGCTTGTGACGGCAGAATTAATGACCAACGGGGCGTAAACGGCGGCACACCGATTTCCTGCGCGAACGCCATAAAGCCGTCGAGTACGTGGGGATTTTGCGGATCCCGGATACGGCGGTCTACAAAAAATTGTTGTCCTTCCCGGCTGCGTTTTTCACCAAAACCGATTTTATATTTTGCTTTAATACCCAAGGACAGTATGGACGCCCGCAATGCGGTTTGCATATTGAGTAGGGCATCAAATCTTTGGTTTTTCAGCTTTTTCCATAATGTAAACACTCCCTTCCAGCCGCTTTTTTTATCATACACTTCGAAATGGATACCTGTCGTGACAGCGGATAATAAGGCATTTTCCGCTTTACCGACGATCCAAGTGATGTTGCATTTCGGATAAAAGCGTTGAATTTCCTGTACCACGGCTAAAGCGTGAGTGACATCGCCGATAGCGGAAAGGCGCAGGATACAAAGGGAAGCGGGCGGATTCGCGGAAGTGAATAACGGTTTATGGAGCATACGGATTCCTAATGTTTTGCGGTTGGCGGTTATTTTAAAGTAGAATAACGCGATATGCTACAAGGAGTTGAAAATGCTCGAGATTAGACAAAATCATTGTTTTTATCTGTTTAATTGGGACGAACCCCGTCAGGATCAAACCCGTTTCTTTTCCCCCGAATTTTGGCGGCGGCAGGGACGTATCTCGGGGACGGCACAAGGGCGGGGAATTACGTGGTTTCTGCAGACCGTCGATTTGTTCGGCGTCAATGCCGCTTTGCGTCATTATTATCGCGGCGGTTTATGGGGAAAAATCAATCGGGATCGTTATACTTTCACATCCTTAGAGAATACACGCAGTTTTGCCGAATTTCGCTTACTGTCGCGTCTTCATCAGGCGGGAATGCCTGTGCCGAAGCCATTGGCGGCAAAAGTGGAAAAACTGTCGTTGGGCGGCTATCGTGCGGATATTTTGACGGAAAAGGTTGAAAATGCCCGTGATTTGACCGCACTTTTGCAAACCGAAAATTTGTCGGATGAGGCATGGCGACAAATCGGGAAACTGATTCGTCGTCTGCATGATTTGCAGATTTGTCATACGGACTTAAATGCGCACAATATTCTGGTTCAGCAGGTTAAAGAGCAGGAAAAATATTGGTTGTTGGACTTTGATAAGTGCGGTGAAAAATCAGGTGATTTTTGGAAAGCGCAAAATTTGGCGCGGTTGAAGCGTTCTTTTTTGAAAGAAGCGGCACGAATGGGGATTCGTTTCACCGAAGGGGACTGGAAAAACTTACTGAAAGGGTATCAAAATTGAATCCTTTCAGGCATTAAAAAACTCTACCGCGCAGGTAGAGTCTTAGAATTCGTCTGATCGAAGATTAGCCGTTAACTTCGTCTTTTAATGCTTTACCTGCTACGAATGCAGGGGCTTTTGATGCAGCGATTTTGATTTCTGCGCCGGTTTGCGGGTTACGACCGATACGTGCTTTACGTTCGTTCACTTTGAATGTACCAAAGCCGATTAATTGCACTGCATCACCTTTTTTCAAGCTTGCTGTGATTGCATCTAAAGTTGCTTCTAATGCTGCTTTTGCATCTTTTTTGGTTAAGCTTGCCGCACTTGCAATAGCATCAATTAAATCCGTTTTGTTCATAAATGTGTACCTTCTTTATTGTATTTGAACTTAGTTCTTTACCCGATTGAGAGTAAAGTCTTAACATTAAGTTATAACTGTTTGAACAGCAAGCATAGCTTAATCTAACTTTTCCCGAAAGCAAAGCGTAATTATGCAAAATTTTGTAAATTTTTTAGATTTTAATCCCGATATTTGAAACTCCGGTAATCCTAATTTCATTTTTCAGGTCTAAAATTACATGAATATCGCGTTCTTCACATTCGTTTAAGGTTCGGTAGATTTGCCATTGCACATCCAACTCGTCTGTAATTTCGACCGCATTTTTTAAATCTTGTTCATTAAAATTTCGATTTTCTTGCGTTTCCAGCATGGTAATGACGGTTTGAATAGACAACTGACTGATGCGAACCGCATGTTCCAGACAAAAGCCCGCGATCAGACCGTGCAGCAGTTCGGATAATGCTTCGCAGGCATCCAACGCGGGTACGATACCGAAAAATTCGTACTCATTCACATCGGGAATGATATTTTCTAATTTTTCCAGTTGATTTTCGAAATTAATTTTCGCACTTTTTACGGTGAGGAATTCCCACACCAGATTCAGAATATTTTGGTAAACTTTTGCATTTGCCTGTTGTTCGGTAACCTGACAGAACAACTGGTAATTAGGGTACATGCGTTCGCACAGACACGCCATAAAAGTGAGGTGTTGCCAGCTTTCAAAATGTTCCAGACGTTTATGAATCGGGTTTCTCATGATAATTCCTTATTTGTGATAAGCTTTGGAATATTCATGAACGGCATCCACGAAAATTTTCGGGTTTTCCACCGGCACATCCTGATGAATGCCGTGTCCTAAATTGAATACATGCCCGCTGCCGTTACCAAAATCCGCCAAAATCGACCGCACTTCCTGCCGAATACGTGCCGGCCGGGCATATAATACCGACGGGTCCATATTGCCCTGCAATGCTACTTTGTGACCGATTTTGGCTTTCGCTTCAGCTAAGTTGACCGTCCAATCCACACCGACGGCGTCACAACCGCTGTTTGCAATTTGTTCCAGCCACAGTCCGCCGCCTTTGGTGAAGAGGGTAATCGGTACTTTGCGTCCGTCGTTTTCGCGGATTAAACCGGCGACAATTTTTTGCATGTATTGCAGCGAGAAATCCGGATAGTCACGATGAGCCAGTACGCCGCCCCAGGTGTCGAAAATCATCACTGCCTGAGCGCCGGCTTTAATTTGGGCGTTCAGATATAAAATCACCGCATCGCTGACTTTATCCAATAATTTGTGTAAGGTTTGCGGATCAGCGTACATCATCTTTT
Organism: Actinobacillus succinogenes 130Z; assembly: GCF_000017245.1. Lineage (NCBI taxonomy): Bacteria > Pseudomonadati > Pseudomonadota > Gammaproteobacteria > Pasteurellales > Pasteurellaceae > Actinobacillus > Actinobacillus succinogenes. Next base: position 2,184,821 of record NC_009655.1, on the reverse strand, counting down.
TAATTTTAGTGAAGGCTTTGCTGGAACCGCCTTCCACCATGTAAGTAGCTAATGTCCACGGGCTGCCGGAAAAGCCGATTAACGGCACTTCGCCTTGCAATTCGCGACGAATGGTACGCACCGCGTTCATTACATATTGCAATTCCGTTTCGGGATCGGGTATCGGCAGATTTTCCACCATGGCGGCATTTTCGACGGGTCGGGCGAATTTCGGCCCTTCGCCGGCACCGAAGCTTAATCCGAGTCCCATCGCATCCGGCACGGTTAAAATATCGGAAAATAAAATGGCGGCATCCAAATCGTAACGACGCAACGGCTGTAACGTGACTTCACAGGCGAGTTCCGCATTGCGGCACAGCGACATAAAATCGCCCGCTTGCGCACGGGTAGCTTTGTATTCCGGCAGATAACGCCCGGCCTGACGCATCATCCATACCGGCGTGTAATCTACGGGTTCGCGCAGTAAGGCTCGGAGATAACGATCGTTTTTCAATTGGCTCATGCTGTTTCCTTCAAAATTTTCAAAAAAATGACCGCACTTTGCGGCAAAGTGCGGTCATTATAAAGGGAATTTTGAGGGTTGGCGATCTTATTCTTGCATTTACGCCTGACGGCAGATGTTTAACGTTGCGTTGATTAATTTTAACGCAATCGTTCCTTCCGGCGGGAGTTCGGGCAAGGGTTGATCACAATGGAACCAGCGGGCGTCGTTCAGTTCGTCCTCCTGCAAACGGATTTCTCCGCTGTCGTAATCCGCCAGAAAACCTACCATTTGTGAATTCGGGAAAGCCCAAGGCTGGCTACCGAAATAACGGATATTTTTTACTTTCAAACCGGTTTCTTCAAAGACTTCCCGTTCTACGGTTTGTTCGAAGCTTTCACCGATTTCCACAAACCCCGCCAATGTGGTGTACATGCCCGAACCGCCGTTTTTCGGCATGTGGCGGGTGTGATTTGCCAATAATATTTCTTTTCCTCTGCGCACGGCGACGATAATGGACGGGCAAATAACAGGATAAGTTCGGTAACCGCAGGCGTCATTTTGACATTGAACCGCCCATTCGTCGCGAGCCATTTCGGTTTGGTGACCGCATTTGCCGCAACGTCGGTGGGTTTTCAGGAAATAATTCAATTCCACTCCGCGGTTGAGCAGATAGAATTTTTCTTCGGGCAGACGCAGTAGCGAACGTAAAGCCGTCCATTCCCGTTGTTCGGCGGGATCTTCTTTCACCACGAATAAGGGATAGCCCTCCCATTCGCCGATTCGGGCGGCGTTACGATGAGTTAAATTTAACGATTCTGCCGTGCCGAAAGGTAAATTGTTATCGGGGAAATAAATATCCTGATTTACATGAATCAGCCAGAATCCACAATCCTGTATTTGAATAGCGTTCATAAAATCCTCATAAAACTGACCGCACTTTTTGAATTTCGGCGGGTATAAACGGGTATTTGTCTTGGGTAAAAGGTTGCGGCGGCAATCGTCCGTCGTCATTTATCCGGCAACTTTTACGGAAGATCAACAAATCGGACTATTATAGCCCTATTTTCATTCCGACTGAATCCTTTCAAATTTATTGGTGCTTAAATTTTAAATAAATATTATAATTGTTAAAAATTTGTTTAATTTATCTTTAATAGGAAACTTTATGAAAAATATTGTAATTGTCGGAGGCGGCGCCGGCGGATTAGAGCTGGCGACTTTCTTAGGGCATAAGCTGGGGCGTAAAAACCGCGCCAATGTTACTTTGGTGGATCGCAATCAAACCCATCTGTGGAAGCCGTTACTGCACGAGGTGGCAACCGGTGTGTTGGATGCGGAAACCGATGCCGTAAGCTATCGCGCCCATGCGTTTAATCATCATTTCAATTTCGAACAGGGTTCCATTGCACGGATAGACCGCACCAACAAATATGTGGAATTGGCGCCGGTTTACGGCAAAGAGGGCGATATGATCGTAGTGGCGCGTCGTATTCCTTACGATTACTTGGTGCTGGCTATCGGCAGTAAATCCAATGATTTTAAAACCAAAGGAGTGGCGGAAAACTGCATTTTCCTGGATTCGCCGGATCAGGCATTACGTTTCCAGCACAAAATGTTGGAATTATTCCTGAAGTTTTCCGAAAATAACGCTTTGGCGGAAATCGGCGAAGACGACAGCAAACAGTCTTTGGTTCAGGAAGGTAAAGTTAATATCGCAATCGTGGGCGGCGGCGCTACCGGCGTAGAATTATCCGCCGAACTGTTCAACGCTACCCGGCACTTGTCATCTTACGGTTACGGCAAAATCGACGCAGGGCATTTGCGGGTGACCCTGATTGAGGCGGGCGACCGTTTATTGCCGGCATTACCGCAACGCATTTCCGATTCGGTGCGTAAAGAACTGGAAGAATTAGGCATTACGGTGAAAACCGACACCATGATTACTGAAGCTACTAAAAACAGTTTGCTGACCAAAGACGGGGAAGAAATCAAAGCGGATTTAATGGTTTGGGCAGCGGGCGTACGGGTGTCCGCGATCACTCAGCAATTTGACGGCCTAGAATTAAACCGCATTAATCAAATCTGTGTCAAAAACAGTTTACAGACCACGGTGGACGACAGCATTTTCGCTATCGGCGATTGTGCGTTCCTGCTGCAAAAAGACGGCACACCCGTGCCGCCGCGAGGTCAGGCTGCGAACCAGATGGCAACGGTATGCGGACAAAATATTGTGGCGTTGTTCGATAATAAGCCGTTGAAAAATTTCAGTTATTTCGATAAAGGTTCATTAGTGTCCTTATCTAAATTCACCGCGTTAGGGAACATTACTACGGGCAAGAAAACCTCTATGACTATAGAAGGACGTCTGGCGCGGTTGGCGTATATTTCCCTGTATCGCCTGCATCAGCAAAAATTACACGGCTGTTTTAAAACCGGGCTAATCATTCTTATCGGACGTTTAAACCGTTTTATTCGTCCGTCGTTGAAACTGTATTAATTGACGTTGAAAACCGACCGCACTTTTATTGGCGTGCCATTTTTCGAAGTATGAAAAAAGTGCGGTTAAATTTTTGCTAATTTCTTGACGAATAAGGCTTTCGGGCGTATTATGCGCTCGATTTTTCTACTAGAGGACACACACTTTGGACAGTCACAGTCGATACCGACTTAAATTTTTCATGTAAGCTGTCGCCCGTCTTTCGACTTATCGGCGACAAGTTCGCGGATAAGCCTTTCCGCCTAAATTGGTATCCTTTTATTCGTTTTCCCGTCGGTATCGCCGGAAAAATGATTTTTGTTCACTTTGTTTGTTCATACCGTTCCCGAAGGAGTATGACAAAATGATTAATGCATTTGCACTTGAAAATGCACGTCTTACCCGTCTTGAGGAAGACAATGCCGCGCTTGATACGGCGATTTGGCTGGATTTATTGGAGCCGACTTTAGCAGAACGTGAAGAACTGCAGGAAGGCTTGGGACAAAGCTTGGCTTCGTTTTTGGAATTGGAAGACATTGAAGCGTCCGCCCGTTTTTTTGAAGATGAAGACGGTTTACATCTGCACTCGTTTTTTTATTGCGAAGACGAAAATGATTATGCGGATTTAGCCTCGGTGGCGTTTACCATCCGCGACGGTCGTCTATTCACTCTGCGTGATCGCGAATTGCCGGCGTTCCGTCTGTATCGAATGCGTTCGCGTTATCAGCGTTTGGACGAGTGTAACGCCTATGAAGTGCTGTTGGATTTGTTCGAAACCAAAATCGAGCAATTGGCGGACGTAATTGAAACCGGTTATGCGGATTTGGAAAAATTAAGCCGCGTGATTTTAGACGGCAAACAGGGCGAAGCTTTTGACGAAGCGTTAACCACGCTGACGGAACAGGAAGACACCGGTTCTAAAGTACGTATGTGTTTGATGGATACTCAACGCGCTTTGAGTTTTCTGGTGCGTAAAACCCGTCTGCCGGCTAACCAGCTGGAACAGGCGCGCGAGATTTTACGCGATATCGAATCTTTGCAACCGCACAATGATTCGCTATTTCAGAAAGTTAATTTTTTAATGCAGGCGGCGATGGGTTATATCAACATCGAGCAGAACAAAATTATGAAATTTTTCTCGGTGGTATCCGTGATGTTTTTACCGGCAACGCTGGTTGCTTCCACTTACGGAATGAACTTCGATTTTATGCCGGAACTGCATTTTAAATACGGTTATCCTATGGCAATCGGCTTAATGATAGCCGCCGCGCTGACACCGTATCTTTATTTCAAACGTAAAGGCTGGCTGTAATCCGAAGTGCGGTGAAAAATCATACGATTTTTGACCGCACCCGGCTTGAATTTTGCGAATACCGCCTCCATCTATCGCATTAGGTTTTAAAAAAGGAACGTTATGCAACTGAATTCCCTTCAATATTTATTAAATACCGCTATCGGTATTTACAGTCTGATCGTTATGTTGCGCATGTGGATGCAATACAGTCAGGCGGATTTTTATCACCCTATTTCGCAAGCTGTGGTGAAATGGACGGATCCGGTGTTGAATCCTCTGCGCAAAACCTTTAAAGCGCACAGAGGTATTGATATTGCCGCCTTAGTATTCGTGTTTGTGCTCGGAATGGTGAAATTGCCGTTATTGCTGATTCTGGGCGGCGACTGGACGATGGATTTCATCACTAATAATTTACTCGCCTTATTTTTACTCGGGGTGTTGAGTATCGTTCGCGCCTTCGGTGAAATGATTCTGTATGTTATTTTTATCGGTGCCGTTCTCAGTTGGTTCCGGCGCGGTAATGATTCGCTCAGTTATTTGCTGTATCAGTTGAGCGAACCCGTGCTGTCGCCGATTCGCCGGTTGTTGCCGAAAACCGGTATGATCGATTTTTCTCCCATGGTACTGGCGTTTATCCTGTTCTGGCTGAACCGCGTATTGTGGGATATTGCGCCGAGCGTTTGGCAATGGGCGTAAACGGATAGAAAGTGCGGTGAAAAAATGAAAGGTTTTTTGCGATGACCGCAGTAGAACAAACCGCAGACGGCATTCGTTTACGTATTATGTTACAGCCGAAAGCCAGTAAAGATGCGATTATCGGGTTACACGACGAGGAACTGAAAATTTCTATTACGGCACCGCCGGTGGACGGTGCTGCCAATGCGCATTTAATCAAATATCTCAGTAAAGCGTTTAAGGTGCCGAAAAGTGCCGTTCAATTGGAAAAAGGCGAACTCAACCGTCACAAACAAGTGTTCATTCCCGCACCCAAAATCATTCCCGAAGCGGTGCGACAGTTACTGGACAATCCTTGAGAAAGAGCATCATTATGATGCTTTTTTGTTATAATACGAATAAATTTCCGACCGCACCGTTAGCTTTTTATTGTTGGCGAGAGGGAAGCGGCGATAACTTTTTTAAGAAGGTATGAATGAAAGAAACGATTGTAGCGCAAGCTACGCCTATCGGACGCGGCGGCGTCGGTATTCTGCGGGTTTCCGGTCCGTTGGCGGCCGACGTGGCAAAAGCCGTCGTAGGCAAAGCACTGAAACCGCGCTTTGCCAATTATTTGCCGTTTAAGGATGAAGACGGTACGACGCTTGATCAGGGCATCGCACTATTTTTTCAATCGCCGAATTCGTTTACCGGAGAAGACATATTGGAATTGCAGGGGCACGGCGGGCAAGTGGTACTGGATTTACTGCTTAAACGCATCTTGCAGGTGAACGGTGTGCGTTTGGCGCGTCCGGGTGAATTTTCCGAACAGGCGTTCCTAAACGATAAATTGGATTTAGCTCAGGCGGAAGCCATTGCGGATTTAATCGACGCCAGTTCCGAGCAGGCGGCGCGTTCCGCACTGAAATCTTTGCAAGGCGAATTTTCCAATAAAGTCAATCAGCTGGTGGACGGCGTTATTTATTTGCGTACTTATGTGGAAGCCGCTATTGATTTTCCCGACGAAGAAATCGATTTTCTGGCAGACGGTAAAATCGAAGGGCATTTGAACGATATTATCGCTCAACTGGAGCGCGTCCGTTCGGAAGCCAAACAAGGTTCTATTTTGCGCGAAGGAATGAAAGTGGTGATTGCAGGGCGGCCGAATGCGGGTAAATCCAGTTTGTTAAATGCATTAGCGGGACGTGAAGCAGCGATTGTCACCGATATCGCCGGTACTACGCGTGATGTATTACGGGAACATATCCATATCGACGGCATGCCGTTGCATATCATCGATACCGCCGGTTTACGCGATGCCACGGACGAAGTGGAACGCATCGGTATTACCCGGGCGTGGAATGAGATCGAGCAGGCGGATCGTGTTTTATTAATGCTGGACAGTTCGGATCCGGATAGTCGACAACCGGAAAAAGTGCGGTCGGAATTTTTGGCAAAATTACCGTCGCATATTCCGGTGACGATTATTCGCAATAAAACGGATTTGAGCGGCGAGAATGAAGGGGTAACGCAGGAAAACGGTTTCACCGTAATTCGTTTGTCCGCGCAAACCCGGCAAGGTATTGATTTATTGCGCGAACACTTGAAGCAGTCCATGGGTTATCAAACCGGCACCGAAGGCGGTTTTCTGGCGCGTCGCCGTCATTTGGACGCCTTGGAAAAAGCCGCGTATCATTTACGGCAAGGGCATATACAACTGACGGAATTCCGTGCCGGCGAACTGCTGGCGGAGGAACTGCGTATGGTACAGTCCCACCTTAGCGAAATTACCGGGCAATTTACCTCCGATGACTTATTGAGTAATATTTTCAGTTCGTTCTGTATCGGTAAATAACGAATTAATTGAGTAAACAAAGCGAACAATATACGGTTTAACGGTGTACTGTTCGCTTTCTTTTTTGAATTCCGGCGATAGCCGGCGTTTAGAATAATTCGATTAATTGGACTAAATCCGAAATTTCCATGGTCGGTAATAGGGTGGCATCGTTGAATTCCCGTATGTTTTTATCGGACAGATTAACCCAACCCGCCTGACAGCCGGCCTGAACGGCGCCCTGTACGTCGGTGACCAGATCATCACCGATATGTAAGATTTCATGAGGCTGAATACCGAAATATTCGGCGGTTTGATGAAATAAATCCCGATGAGGTTTGGCTCTGCCTTGTAGACCGCCGCAAAAGACTACGTCAAATTGGTTAAAACCGACGCGGCTCGGCGAGACATTACCGTTGGTGATTACCGCCAGGCGATAACGTTGCTTAAGCAGATTGAGAACGGCCATACTTTTAGAGGGTATCGTAATTTTATGCCGCCATTGCAGGAAATGTTGAATCACGCCATAGGAAATATGTTTGATTTCCTCCGCATTTTTACCGTAGTGGGCGAGCATTTGCTGCATAGCCAATTTGCGCCAAGCCGTGACATCTTCGCATAAAACGGGTTCCTGCCGAGCGGCACGCTCTTTCCATGCCTGCCAAATTTCATCGTTCAATTCGCTAATTTGGCTGGCTTGACGTAGCCGCGACAGGAATTCATGATTAGCATTGCGAATGACCTCGCGGTTATCATAAAGCGTGTCATCCAAGTCGAAACTGATAACCTTAAACGGTTGCAAAGTGCGGTAAAATTTCATATTGTTTAACCTTTTCGTTTTGCGCGGGGATGCGCCTGATCGTACACATCCGTAAGATGTTTAAAATCCAAATGGGTATAAATTTGTGTGGTCGCCAGATTGCTGTGCCCCAGCAATTCCTGTACGGCGCGTAAATCGGCACTGGCTTCCAGCATATGGGTAGCGAAACTGTGGCGTAATTTGTGCGGGTTGAGATGAGTACTCAGCCCCTGTTTTACGCCCCAGATTTCCATTCGTTTTTGAATGGCGCGCGGCGTTAATCGTCCGCCCTGGGAACTGACGAATAATGCGTTATCTTTGGGATTAAACCGTAAGCGCACCTGCAGCCAATCCAGAACCGCGTCTAACGCTTGATGTCCTACCGGTAAAATACGCTCTTTCGAACCTTTTCCCAGTACGCGCACTTCGCGGGATTGCAGATTCACATGGTTGAGATCCAATCCGTGCAGCTCCGATAAGCGTAAACCCGAGCTGTACATCAGTTCCAACATGGCACGATCGCGGATATCGATCGGTTCGTTACTGCGATTATCCAGTAGTTTGCCGATCTGCTCCTGATCGATATTTTTCGGCAAATACTTTCCCTGTTTGGGGGCGGAAATACCGGTGGCGGGGTTGACTTTCAGTTCTTCCTGAACGACTAAATAAGCAAGGAACTGACGCAGTGCCGATAAACGCAACGCTAAACTTTTTTCATGCAAACCGGCTTTACGGCTTTCCGCCAGAATAAAACGCACGACACTAGGCGTCACCTGCTGCCATGAACGGATGCCGTTTTGCGTCAGCAACTCGGTGACCGCCGACAGCTGGCGCCGGTAGTTAGTCAGCGTGTACGGGCTAAGCCGGCGTTCTATGCGCAGAAAATCATAGTATTTTTGAAGGGCGTTTTGCATAGTGAATTCTACCTCGATGACGCTTATTCTAGAACAAAATCCGGCAAGAAAAAACATTAAAAACACGATAAAAAACGACCGCACTTTTTCCTTAAGAATAAGTGCGGTCTGATTTTATGACGTTTTATACCGCGGCGGTTTACAGATCGTCGATGACCAGATAAATTTTCGCCACCGGACCGTGCACGCCCACGACTTTAATGAGTTCAATATCCGCAGTGGAACTCGGACCGGCAATGATATTGATGCAGGAGGGCATACGTTCGCCGTTTTGCGCTTTTTCATGCAATATTTGGGCAAGTTGTGCGACGCGCGGCAGCACGGTACTTTTACGTACGACCACAATAGATTTTTCCGGTAACAGACTAACGGCGCGACCGCGGTCTTTTTCCGAAAACAGGACAATCCCGCCGGTTTCGGTTAATCCGTATTCGGCGTAAACGATACCGATATTGGCTTTTTCCGCCTGCGTCAGATTATTATCCGCCGCTTCCGGCGACCACAGATGAGTGGTATAACGTTTTTGTACCGCGGGAGTGATACCAAGCGCGGTCAATCTTTCGTCATTATTGATCACCAATTCGCCGCCGCCGTATTTTTCGCACAACTCGAGGATTTTTTCCGCCGCATTGGCTTCCGTGGCTTCTACCACGTCTACCATCATCACCTTGGCAAAATCCATAAATGCCCGGCAGCGTTCGGTTTGGTTCAGCTCGGTTAATCGGGTGGCGGCATAATTGTTTACTAACGGCGGCATAGGCTCCGCTTCGGTTTGACGCGGACGTCCCATGCGCTGCGCCAGTTTGTCTAAAAACGTATCGCGATTTTGAATAGCCATTAATTTTTCTCCCGATTTGCAAACCATGAACGGAAACTTTCGCCTTCAGGTTGCGGTAAATCCCGTGCTTTTGTCCATTCGGCCAAGGCGCCGGCTTGAACCGCCGCTTTGCCGTTTTTAATCAATTTGCCGGCCAGTTTTGCGCCGATTTTTACGCCGGTATCCCAAATGGCGGGGTGAGCGTTGGCAAAGTTGAACCCTTTGATAGAAAGGCGTTCCGCCAGTGGTGTCATGCCGCTTTGAGCGATGTTTTCGCGATGACGCAGAATTAATTGCGCCAACGGAATTTTAACCGGACAGACGCTGTTGCAGCCCGAACAGAGGGAACAGGCATAAGGTAACTCTTTAAAATCTTTGTAGCCGCCCAGTAACGGAGAAATCACCGCACCGATCGGACCGGGGTAAATAGAACCGTATCCGTGACCGCCGATTTGACGATATGCCGGACAAGTGTTTAAACAGGCGCCGCAACGAATGCAACGCAACACTTCTTTAAATTCGCTTTCCAGAATTTTGGAACGACCGTTATCTACGATGACCAAATGAAAATCTTCCGGACCGTCCGTTTCGCCTTCAAGACGCGGACCGGTCAGCCAGGTGTTATAACCTGTTAATTTTGCTCCTACCGCACTACGGCACAGCATGGTGATTAACACGTCCACTTCTTTAAAAGTCGGGGCGATACGTTCCATTCCCATCACGGCAATGTGGGTTTTCGGTACGGTGGTGGCTAACCGTAAATTCCCTTCGTTAGTGACCAGACAAAGGGAACCGGTTTCCGCTACTGCGAAGTTACAACCGCTGATACCGATGTCGGCTTGCAGAAAATCCTGACGAATCACTTTACGCACGAATGCCGTCATTTCTTCCGGCGTTTCGGTGCCCTGATAACCTAATTTTTCCTGCAAGTCTTTGCGGATTTGATGGCGGTCTTTATGAATTGCCGGCACCACAATGTGGGAAGGTTTATCGCCGGCAATTTGCAGTAAATATTCGCCTAAATCGGTTTCCACCACTTTAATGCCTTCCGCTTCCAATACATGGTTCATTCCGATTTCTTCCGTTACCATGGATTTGGATTTTACGATTTTTTTGGCGTTTTTTTCCAGGGCGATTTTGCGGATGTAATCCGTAGCTTCTTCTGCGGTTTCGGCAAAGAAAACGTGCCCGCCGTTTTGCGAGACTTTTTCGCTTAATTGGTATAGATAGGCATCTAAATTCGCCAATACATGGTTACGAATTTGTTTTGCCGCATCGCGCCATTCTTCCCAATGCCCGAGTTCGTCCACCATTTTCTGACGGTTTGCACCGATGGTTTCCTGGGCTTTAACCACGGCATGACGCATAATTTCATTATGAACCTGTTGTTCAACACGCTCTTTAAACGGGAGTTCGCTGGTTTTTAATGACATTTTAATTTTCTCCCTTTTCGTTTTGCATTAATACTTCGGCAATATGCATCACTTTCACCGTTTTACCTTCACGGCTTAAACGCCCGGCAATGTTCATTAAGCAACTGACATCCGCACCGACTAAATAATCCGGCTCCGCTTCGCTGATATTCACCACTTTTTCCGTAACCATTTCACCGGAAATTTCCGCCATTTTAACCGAGAATGTACCGCCGAACCCGCAACAGGTCTGTTGGTTGTGAATCGGAAGTAATTGCAAGCCTTTCACGTTTTGCAATAAGGTCAGCGGTTCTTGCACGATGCCGAGTTTACGGGTCAGACTACAGGAAGGGTGATAAACCGCTTTGCCGGTTAGGGTAGCGCCGACATTTTCCACTTTTAATACGTTCACGATGAAATCCGTAATGTCATAGAAACGGTCCGCCACTTTTTGCGCACGAGCCGCCCAGTCCGGTTCGCCGAAACGTCCGAAATATTCGGGATAATTTTTAACGGCATAAACGCAGGAGCCTGCCGGCGCCACGATAGGGTAGTCATTGACTTCAAAGGTTTCTATCAGACTTTTCATGCCGGGAATCGCTTGTTTGGCATAACCGCTATTAATGGCGGGTTGGCCGCAACATCCCTGTTTTTCAAGAAACACGACATGGCAGCCGAGTTTTTCCAGCAACAGCACCGAATTTTTGCCGACCCCGCCTTTGACGATATCCGCAATACAGGTGACGAAGAAATTGACGTTCATATTCACTCCAAAAAATAAATCGGCACAGGCCTTGTGCCGAGAAAAATAACGTATCGTTACAGGTTAAAGAATAACGGTAGTACAAATAATGCGACCAGTGCGGCAATAACACCATAAATAAACATCGGAATGACGGTTTGTTTGATGATGTTACCTTCCTGATTGTCAATATTTAATACGGAAGATACCGCTACGATATTATTGATACAAACCATATTACCCATGGCGCCGCCCACCGATTGTAAAGCAAGTACAAGTACGGTGGATAATCCGGTCAGTTCTGCGGTAGAAAGTTGTACGCTACCGAAAGTCAGGTTGGAAACCGTATTGGAACCGGAAAAGAACGAACCGACCGCACCGAGATAAGAAGAGAACCAGGTCCAGTGTTCGCCGGTGGTTTCCGCAAAGGTTTTACCGATGGTTTTTACCATGGAACCGTCTCCGCCGACCAACATTAAATTTACCATGATCAATGCCCCGACCAATGCGATAAACGGATTTTTACTTTGGCGCAAACTGACGGCGAAAATTTCCCGGGTTTGACGACATGACATAGAAAACAGCGGAATGGCGATCAATACGGTGACAATAAACGGAATCAACGCAGGAACGTAAAGCAGCTTGTAACTTACGCTGACCGGCGTGTCAAAAATATTTTTTAATGAGAACACCAAGCCGCGACTGACTTCGAAATCCCCGAGCGACCCGATACGGGTAACGAACCAGGTCGTTGTGTCGTTCATCCATGCTTTGAACGGTAACTGCTGGATACGGGTGATGATTAAAATGGCAATAAGCATAGCCGTCGGCAATAGCGCTTTTGCCACTTGACCGGCGGGTACCGTATTGCCGTCCAGCGTATTCTCCGCTTTCGTCAATCCAATCCCCCGGTTAGCGACAATAACGGAAATCAACAAACCGATGGCGCCGCCGACCAACGCAGGGAATTCATAATTGATTTGAGCAATCAGGAAATATGGCACCACACAGGCGAAAATACTGATATAGATAAATGCGAGATTTTGACGGATTTCCTTCCAGCTCACCAATATGCGTAATGCCAAAAGCGGGATGACGATTGCGGCGAAACTATGGATTAGAGCCGTCATGGAGCCGATTTGCAGGATTTGATCATCGCTTAATTTCAATGGACCGAAACCGAACCAAGTCGGCGTTCCCACTGCGCCGAAAGATACCGGCACGGAGTTCATGATCAAGGCTAAGACGGCGACTTTAATCGGGTTAAACCCCAAGCCCACTAAAATAGGGGCGGCGATGGCGGCCGGCGTACCGAAACCGCTGGCTCCTTCAATCATAAAAGTAAATGCCCAACCGATAATCATTAATTGTGCGACCGGATTCGGATTAATGCTGCCCAACCAACGGCGCAATACATTGGTGACCCCTGACATTTCGGAAAATTTATTAAACAAAATGGCTCCGAAAATAACGGTGATTGGCGTTTGCACGGCAACGATACTGGCCGTGACATTGGCGCTGATAGTTGCAATATCGGTACCGAAATAGGCAAGATGAATCATCAAGACGACCACGGCTATCCAGGGTAATGCCACGTAAGAGGGCAATGCGTTACGTTTTACCATGAGATAAATTAAAAGAATGATGGGAAAAATACTGAGAGCAAATGCCATGATAAGATCCTTTTTTGAGAACAACGAAGGCATTGTATTGAAAAAATGTTAAAAAAATAGCCTTGATTTGTAAAATTTTGATGAAGATCACAAAAAAATTTGTAACATTAGTGCAAGCTCACTCTATCTAGGTAGATTTTGAATTGACTGTTAATGAAAGTGCGGTCAAAAAAAAAACAACAGTTTTTGGGCGGCGAAAAGCAGCTGTATAAATATTCGCAGTTATACGGTGCTTTTAAATAAATTTCATACTTTTTCCCGGTTCATTAACCAACGGTGCAGATGTAAGTCCACAATATCAATCAGATGTTTTAAAAAAGCGGTATTCTGTCCCTGATAAAATTGTGCGGCGTCGCGTGAGGTAAATAACAACAGGGCGCTGGCGTGATGACGATTACTGCTTGTACCGAGCAGGCAACAGGCGAGAGAACCGATAGGCAATTCCTCCGGTAAAAACAATAAACTTTTTTCTTTACCGGACAACTCGCCTAAATAGATATTCTTTAATCCCATCCGTTCTAACCGAATAATTTCGAATGCTTTTCTGTCCACCCAGTATTGTTCCGGAACTTCATCGGTTTTTATCCAATGATCCTGAAACAGTAAAATTTTAGCTTGCTGTAAATCGTATTGTCGCGCCCAATCGTTAATTTTCCGTACGCCGTCGAGGAAATGTTCGGTATGGGATAATTGCTGTTGTAACGGCATTAACCCCAAAAAAATATCCTGATTTTGGTGCGCAAGTCCTTCGAAAACGGCCAGTTCCCGTTCCAGTTCCTTAATCTTTGCCCGTTGGCGTTCCAATTGCATTTCTACCAAAGACAACGTTCCTTTTTGCTGATGGGGAATCTGCAACGTATCCAGCAATTCCAGATGACGGTCAAAAAAGTGCGGATGATTTTTCAGATATTTTACGATTTCTTGTTCTGTTTCGTTCATTTGAGAGAAAAATACCGAGCTTTCACTCGGTATACCTTGTTAAAGTTTAATAACGCCGTCATAGATATGGGTGGCGTCACCGGTCATATAGAGCGGATGACCCTCGCCGTCCCATTCGATAATGAGCGAACCGCCGGGTAAATCCACTTGTACCGGCGAGTCAAGCAACCCCTGCATAATGCCGACAGCCGCCGCCGCACAGGCGCCGCTGCCGCAAGCCTGGGTTTCGCCTGCACCGCGTTCGTATACGCGCAGTTTAATGTGGTGACGGTCGATCACCTGCATAAACCCGGCATTGACACGTTCGGGAAAACGTTCGTGACTTTCCAGTAACGGACCTAATTGCGCTACATTTGCCGTTTTAATATCTTCCACTTGTATCACGCAATGCGGATTTCCCATGGATACCGCACCGCATAATACCGTTTGTATATCCGTACGCAAAATGTAGTTTTTCTCAAATTTGTTGGCATTAAACGGGATTTTTGCCGGTTCCCAGATAGGTTCGCCCATATTGACGCGAATCTGTCCGTCGTCTTTGACGGTGAGCACCATTCTGCCTTTCGCCGTACTGACGGCGATATCTTTTTTATTGGTCAGCCCTTTTAATGTGACAAAACGGGCGAAGCAACGGGCACCGTTACCGCATTGCGCCACTTCGCTGCCGTCCGCATTAAAGATACGGTAATGGAAATCCAATTCGGGATCGTAAGGCGGTTCCACCAGTAATAGTTGGTCAAAACCGATACCCCGATGGCGATCGGCAAGTTTTTTTATTACTTCTTCCGGAAAGAAGACGTTTTGCGTGACGGCATCGACCACTACAAAGTCGTTGCCGAGTCCGTGCATTTTGGAAAAGTGCATTTTTCCGTCCTAAATATAAAAGTCAAGATGCGTTTCATTATAGTGTGCTATTGAATTTGAGTAAATACGGCTTCTATCGCAAAAGAAAATGACAGCAATTAGGGGTTATGCTATATTTCATGCAATTTTGTAAGCGGAAAAGTGCGGTCGAAAAACGCCATATTTTGTGTCGTTTAACGGCGATTATCGGATTTAGACTGTGATTGTCGCTAATGAACGCTCTGTTTAGGGGTTATTAATAAATTTGAATAAAATGAAAGAACTGAACTCAAACAATATTCCGAAGCACGTGGCTATCATCATGGACGGTAACGGGCGTTGGGCGAAACAGCAGGGTAAAATCCGGGTTTTCGGACATTCTAACGGTGTAAAAGCCGTACGCCGTTCCGTGGCTTATGCGTTGCGCACCGGCGTGCAGGTACTGACTTTATATGCGTTCAGCAGTGAAAACTGGAACCGGCCCGAGGCCGAAGTTTCCGCTTTGATGACATTATTTATGCAGGCTCTGGATCGCGAAGCGAAAAAACTGCATAAAAATAATATTAAATTGCAGGTATTGGGAGATAAATCCGGTTTCAGCGAAAAGTTACAGGAAAAAATCGAGAAAGCGGAAAAATTAACGGAAAACAATACGGCGTTAATTATGAATGTCGCGGCTAACTACGGCGGTTGCTGGGATATCGTACAAGCGACGAAGAAACTGGCGGCGCAAACTAAAGAAGGCAAGCTTGAAGTCGACGATATTACGGAAGAACTTTTCCAACGAAACTTGGTCACAAAAGAGCAGCCGATGGTCGATTTACTGATTCGAACCAGCGGCGAACAACGCATCAGTAATTTTTTACTTTGGCAGATTGCCTACGCGGAACTTTATTTTTCTGATGTGCTTTGGCCGGATTTCGACGAAAAAGAATTTAATCGTGCAATTTTTACATTTCAACAACGCGAACGCCGTTTCGGCTGTTCGGAATAAAGGAGCCAGATTTTGCTAAAAGAACGTGTTTTATCGGCGATTGTGTTGATTGCCATCGTTTGTGCCGCATTATTTCTTTTTTCCCCTTTCTACTTTGCTCTGACGTTAGGTGCGATTGTCGTACTCGGCGTATGGGAATGGACGCAGTTTCCCCGTTTTAATCACAGTGTCTGGCGTTTTTCTTTAACGGCGATTGCTTCGGCTTTTCTGTTTTTATGGCTTTACAGCCAGGCGTCCTATTTAAATGCGGGAAAAGTTTTCTCCGGTTATGCGCAACCGATTTTATTGTCCGCCGTAATTTGGTGGCTTATCGCATTTCTGTT
The DNA here is from genome assembly GCF_000017245.1 of Actinobacillus succinogenes 130Z. Lineage (NCBI taxonomy): Bacteria > Pseudomonadati > Pseudomonadota > Gammaproteobacteria > Pasteurellales > Pasteurellaceae > Actinobacillus > Actinobacillus succinogenes. The sequence goes on along the minus strand of NC_009655.1, from coordinate 2,168,623 downwards.
TGTCGTCAGTTATCCTAAATCCGCCGCAGTTTGGCGGAAATCCGTTATTTTGCAGTTGTTCTTCGCTTTTTTTACGTTAGTTCCGTTCTTAGTCGGTGTGCTGAAATTACGTTTGGAACAATATACCGCGGACAGTACTCACGGTATTCTATTACTACTTTATGTTTTTGGTTTGGTGTGGGCGGCGGACAGCGGCGCCTATTTCACCGGTCGTAAATTCGGTAAACATAAGTTGGCGCCGAAAGTTTCGCCGGGCAAAACTTGGCAGGGCGTTCTCGGCGGATTAATCACCGCCTGTATTTTGGCGGCGTTATTTATTCATTTCGTCGGCGGCAGTCTGTTTACGCACGGAACCTTGCCGAGTTTGACCGCACTTTCTGTGGCGACGGTTGCAGTATCCGTCTTAGGCGATTTAACCGAAAGTATGTTTAAACGGGAAAGTGGCATTAAAGACAGCGGCAATTTAATTCCGGGACATGGCGGGGTGTTGGATCGAATCGATAGTCTGACAGCGGCGACGCCGTTTTTCGCCTATTTCTATTTCTTCGTTTTATAAGGCGGGATAATGTCGTTTTTGTGGTCACTGATTTCATTCATTATTGTCATTTGCATACTTGTGTTTGTGCACGAGTACGGGCATTTCTGGGCGGCGCGAAAGTGCGGTGTTAAAGTACACCGTTTTTCCATCGGCTTCGGCAAAGTGTTATGGCGACGTAACGATAAATTCGGTACGGAATTTGCCGTTTCCGCCGTCCCTTTAGGCGGCTATGTGAAAATGTTGGATGAACGTAATGAAGAGGTTCCGCCGGAACTGAAACCGCAAGCTTTCAACAGTAAAACCGTATTGCAGCGGGCGTTTATCATTGCTGCCGGTCCGCTGGCGAATTTCCTGTTTGCCGTGTTGGCGTATTGGGTGATTTACGCGGTCGGTATTCCTTCGGTGAAGCCGGTTATCGCCGAGATTAAACCGAATTCCGTCGCTGCGGCGGCACAACTTCGACCGGACAGCCAAATTCTTGCCGTAGACGGTGAAGACGCTCCGGATTGGGAAACTATCAATATGCTGCTGGCAAGCAAATTAGGTAACGATTCCGTCACCTTAACCGTAACGCCTTTCGGTGAAAATCAGCCGCGGGATAGTGTGTTGAATTTGCGTAATTGGTCGTTTAACCCGGAAAAAGAATCGGCGTTTCGCGCTTTAGGCATTCAACCGGTCAGTAATAAAGCTAATAATGTATTATCCAATGTAGTGGACGGCTCGCCGGCGGAGCGGGCAGGATTAAAAGTCGGGGATATATTATTGCAACAGGACGGTTCTCCTGTAATTTGGTCCGATTTGGTGGCGCAAATTCAGACGGGACGGTTGATTTCTCTGCAGGTCGAACGGGAAGGCGAACGCCATACCGTTTCTTTCACGCCGATGGAAAAAGACGGCGGGTATTTTGCCGGCATAGCGCCGACTTTTGAGCCGGTGAATGAAAAGTATCGTACCGAATTAAAATATGATATTCTTGACGCACTTAAAAAAGGCGTTGAAAAGACAGTCCAATTATCTTGGTTAACGATTAAGGTAATCGGTAAATTATTTACCGGCGATCTGTCGTTGAATAACCTCAGCGGGCCGATTTCCATTGCTCAGGGAGCCGGCTTGTCGGCCAGTATAGGTCTGGTTTATTACCTAAGTTTTATGGCGTTGATCAGCGTAAATCTCGGTGTGATGAATTTGTTCCCGCTGCCGGTATTAGACGGCGGGCATTTGGTCTTTCTGGCGGCCGAGGGTATTAAAGGTAAACCCGTTTCGGAAAAAGTCCAGGATTTTTGTTATCGGATCGGCGCGGTGTTGCTTCTGATGCTGACCGTATTCGCTTTATTTAACGATTTCTTACGTTTATAAAAAACGTGAAAAATATAACCGCACTTTTATAGGTGATAAAAACAATGAAAAAACTTTTAGTAGCTAGTTTGTTATTCGGCTCTGCCGGTGCGCACGCAGCGCCATTCGTTGTGCAGGATATTCGGGTTGACGGCGTGCAATCGGGGGCGGAAGGGAAAGTTCTTGCGGGATTACCCGTGCAGGTCGGTAAGCGGGTAACGGATTCCGATATTGCAAATGCGGTAAAAACGCTTTATTTGCGCGGTTATGACAATGTACAGGCGAGCCGGGACGGCAATACTTTACTTATTTCCGTCACGCAGCATCCGATTATTGCGGATATTACGCTTGCCGGCAATGACTCAATTCCTTCCGAAGCGTTGAAAGAAAATTTAAATAACAACGGATTGAAAGTGGGCGAAGTACTTAACCGTGAAAAATTAAATGCTTTTGCTCAAAGTTTAGAAGAACATTACTATTCGACCGGCCGTTATAATGCGAAAGTCGAACCCGTGGTGAATAACCTGCCTAATAACCGCGCGGAAGTCAAATTACAAATCACCGAAAACGATGTGGCAAAATTGAAAGAAATTGCTTTTGACGGCAATAATGCTTTCGACAGCGATACCTTACGGGAACAAATGGAATTAAGCGAAGATGCCTGGTATAAATTATTCGGAGCGAAATTCACCACCGAAGATATGAACAAAGATCTTCAAACCTTAACGGATTATTACCAGAATCGCGGTTATGCAAAAGCCCGCGTGACGCCCGACGTTAAACTAAATGATGAAAAAACCGAAGTCCGCCTAGGTCTAAAAGTTGACGAAGGCGACCGTTATACCCTGAAAAGCGCACGTATCGTCGGCGATGTGGGCGGTATGCAGAACGAACTGCAACCGTTGGTTAACAGTCTGCATCTTAATGAAGAATTGCGGCGTAATGAAATTACCGATGTCGAACAGAATATTAAAAATAAACTGGCGGAACAGGGATACGCCATGGCGCAAGTGAATATCAGCCCGTCTTTGGACGAAGAAAATAAAACGGCGGATATTACTTATGTGGTGGATGCCGGACGTCGTTATTCCGTACGCCAAATCCGTTTTGAAGGCAATACCGTCAGTGCGGACAGCACCCTGCGTCAGGAAATGCGGCAACAGGAAGGAACATGGTTATCTTCTCAACTGGTGGAATTGGGTAAAACCCGTTTGGATCGTACCGGCTTTTATGAAACCGTAGAATACCGTAACGAACCGGTGGAAGGTTCGGATGATGAAGTAGACGTCATCTATAAAGTGAAAGAGCGGAATACGGGGAGTATCAACTTCGGTATCGGTTACGGTACGGAAAGCGGTTTAAGCTATCAAGCCAGCGTTAAGCAGGATAATTTCCTGGGAATGGGATCGTCTATCAGTTTGGGCGGTTCCCGCAACGATTACGGTACCAGTGTGGATTTATCCTATAACGAGCCCTATTTCACCAAAGACGGTGTAAGTCTGGGCGGAAACGTGTTCTATCAAACCTATGATAACTCGGACACGGACGATAACGTGGCATCTTATAAACGTAAAACTTACGGGCTGAATTTAACTCTCGGTTTCCCGGTTAACGAAAATAACGCTTATTATATCGGTGTGGGTTATGCCTATAACAAACTGAGTAATATCTCGCCGGAATATACCCGTAATTTGTACCGTGAATCCATGGGCTATGATTCATGGAGATTCACATCCCACGACTATACGGTTTCCGCAGGTTGGAATTACAACAGCTTAAACCGCGGTTATTTCCCGACCAAAGGGGTGAAAGCCACCATCGGCGGAAGCATTACCGCACCGGGTTCGGACAACAAATTCTATAAATTAAGTGCGGAAGCGACGGGTTATTATCCGTTAAACCGCGAACAGTCGTGGGTGCTTTCCGGTCGAGCATCGGCCGCTTATGCCAACGGGTTAAGCGGTAAACGTTTACCGTTCTACCAAAATTATAATCTGGGCGGTATCGGAACAGTCCGCGGTTTCTCTTACGGTGGTTTCGGGCCGCAGGCGATTTACTGGCGACCTTCAACCGAAGCTTTTGATTATGTCAACGGGGACGTTATCGGCGGTAATGCGATGGCGACGGCAAGTGTGGAATTAATCGTGCCGACCCCGTTTGTAGCCGACAAAAACCAAAACAGCGTGCGTACTTCATTATTTGTAGATGCGGGGAGTTTGTGGAATACCAAATGGAGCGATGCGGATAAAGCCAGATTCCCGAATTTACCGGATTACGGCGATCCGACGCGTATTCGCGCTTCCGCCGGTGTAGCGTTCCAATGGCAGTCACCGATCGGACCATTGGTGTTCTCTTATGCCAAACCGATCAAAAAATATGACGAAGACGATGTAGAACAATTCCAGTTCAGCATTGGCGGTTCGTTCTAATTCCGATGAACTAATTAAAGGTTTGTCAGTCGAAATAAATATCCGTGTCCGTCCGCAACGGACACGACATTAATTAACCATCAACCAAGGAAATTTATACAATGAAAACTGTCGTAAAAGCAACCGCACTTTCTTTAGCTTTAGCATTCGCTTCTTCCGCTGCCGTTGCGGCGGAAAATATTGCATTCTTAAATGCCGGCGTAGTTTTCCAGAATCATCCGGATCGCCCTGCTATCGCTAAAAAATTAGACGAACAATTCAAAGGCGAAGCCGACAAATTAGCGGCAAGTAAAAAAGCAATCGATGCCAAAATTAGTTCGCTGCAAAAAGAAGCGAAAAATTTACGCAGTGCGGATATCAAAAAACGCGAAGACGAAATCAATAAATTAATGCGCGAGCAAGATGAAAAAGCGCGAAAATTCCAACAAAAAACGCAACAGGTCGAACGTGAAGAAACCGCTAAATTGTTAGAAACTATTCAAAAAGCTACGAACAAATTCGCAAAAGAAAAAGGTTATACCTATGTGCTTGACGCTAATTCGGTAGTTTATGCGTCAGACGGCAAAGACATTACCGAAGACGTATTAACTGCCGTAGGCGGTAAATTACCGACCGAATCGAAAGACGGTAAACCGGCAGATGCTCCTAAAGCTGAATAATCAGTAAAAGGAAGTCTTTGAATGCGTTCTTATACTTTACAAGAATTAGCAGACCAAATCGGCGGTGCCACTCGTGGTAACGCCGATGTCGTTGTTAATAGTATTGCGCCTTTAGATAAGGCAAGCGGTGAACATTTAACTTTTATTTCCAATGTGAAATACCGGCCGTATTTATCACAGGCACAAGCGGGAATTCTGGTGGTGTCGCCGGCTGACGTGGAATTTTGTGCCGATAATGCTAATTTGATTATTGTGGAAAATCCTTATGTGGCGTATGCTCGATTGGCGCAATATATGGATAACGCACCGAAAGCGGCAGTTAATATAGCACCGAGTGCGGTCATTTCTGAAACCGTTTTATTGGGACAGAACGTGTCCGTCGGTGCTAATGCGGTAATTGAAGCGGGTGCGGTAATCGGCGATAACGCCGTGATTGGAGCGGGTTGTTTTATCGGTCAGAATGTCAAAATCGGTAAAAATACCCAACTTTGGGCAAATGTCAGTATTTATCACGAAGTGGAAATCGGCGAAGATTGCCTGATTCAATCCGGTGCGGTTATTGGCAGTGACGGTTTCGGTTATGCCAATGAGCGTGGCCAATGGATTAAAATTCCGCAAACCGGTCGCGTAATTATCGGCAACCGAGTGGAAATCGGTGCCTGCACCTGTATTGATCGCGGTGCATTGGACGATACGGTGATTGAAGATAATGTGATTATCGATAACCTTTGCCAAATCGCCCATAATGTACATATCGGCACGGGAACGGCGGTTGCCGGCGGCGTTATTATGGCGGGCAGTTTAACTGTCGGTCGTTATTGCCAAATAGGCGGCGCAAGCGTGATTAACGGCCATATGTCGATTTGTGATCAGGCGATTGTGACGGGAATGGGAATGGTTATGCGCCCGATTGACAAACCGGGTATTTATTCTTCAGGTATTCCGTTGCAACCGAATAAAGAATGGCGCAAAACCGCAGCCTTAACTATGGACATTGATAAAATGAACAAGCGGTTAAAAGCGGTTGAGAAAAAACTTGCCGAATAACGGTCTAAAAAACAGATTAATTTTGAACGCACTTTCGGGTGCGTTTTGTTATTTCTTGTAAATCAAATAAATTCGTACTTCCTGCTATCACATGACATATCTCTCTGTATTTTTGCTATTCTTCTTTGATGCCTGCGGCAAATTATTATTTTGTTATTATGTCTTTTAGCCAGTTTTATTTCCATGAAGTATAATTACACTTTCAATGTATAAAAGTGTATAACGTAAAAATATATTGCCTATTGATGTTTTTATCGCATTGCATTGAATAAACGTCAGCATTCGCTGACGTTTAATGTTATATGATTTCTTTCGGCACTTTAAACACGGCTTTTCGCACGGTATCGGGTTGCTTTACCATACATAGCGCTTGATGCGGTTCTCCCGGATAAAATGTAACGAAATCGCCAGCACGTAACAGGATACTATTAGTTAGCACAGGATTATCTAAAATATATAAATCAGGTTTCTTTTCGACCGCACTTTCTCCAATAGCATTGGTTAAGCTGTAGTTAATGATTTCTTCACCTTTCAAAATTAATTGAATATCAAGGTAATTTTCGTGAAACTCAGTATGGCGTGTTTCCGCCGGTGAAGTTTGGAAATCGCCTACATTACAAAACCATTTTGTGCCGTCGGGTTGGTATTTACCGTCGGGTAGCACCTGTAATTTTTCTAAGGTGAATTCAGGGTGCGATAAGATCTCACAGAGTGATTTTGGCAATGTCGCCAACTGTAAAATATTCATATTTCCGGCAATCATAATATCCTCCTATAAAAGAATGCCATTCAAAGGAATGGCATTCTTCGTGATTAAGCTTTTTTAACCCAAGATTCATCAACGCATACATATTTGATTGCCATACGATAGAATGTGTAGGCAATATGTAATTTACCATCTAAACCTTGTTTTATACTCGGATAAGAAAGTTCACGGTTAAGTTGTTCTCTTGAGTTATTCGACATGCAATAACCGTCGCCTTCGTCTAAATTACGAATATAAGGCCAGGTTGCACCGTTATCGGTTGAGATTGCCAATGACATAGGTGCCCGAGGAGCACCCCAAAAAGCGTTACGTTGTCCTTCGACTAGTTCGGCCTCTTTTTTCTGTTCTTTGCTTTCATCTTCGATTTCATCATAAAGCGAAAGACGACGTTCTTTGGCATCTTTTGCGCTGGAATTATTGAAAACCAAAGCAATATCGCCATTATCAAGAACATCAGCTTGAATTGAAGCATTATTATTTGGTAGCGGTAACGTTTTCGGTTCTGACCAGGTTTCACCGTTGTCAGTAGAACGGCTTTCATAAATATAATCGGCCCAGCGGCTACGATAAAGAGCATATAAGCTACCGTCTTTCAGTTTCAGAATGTTCATATGCACACAGCCCGTACTATTCGGTACATCGACGGAACGCCATGTCTTACCTTTGTCGCTTGAAATCATAACCGCACTTGTATCATAACTACCGACCCATTTTTCGCCCGGGCGTGCAATACAATAGAATACCGGTAACAGCCAATTGCCATTATCTAATACTACAATCGGTTGGCGAATGAATACACCTTTGTTCGGATCTTCCAATAAGACTTCAATAGGTCCCCAGGTTTCGCCGAAGTCGGTTGATTTGCGATAACGAACTATTGCTGTATCCTGGTTTCCTGAGATTTGAGCAGTGTATAAAATCCATAACACATTGTCAGGATCTAAGAAAAATACGGGATTTTGTTCTGAACGAGTAGGGTCGTCAGACAGTTTTACTGCAGGTGTCCATGTATCGGAGCCTTTTTTCAACCGGGAAAAATAGGCTGAAATGTCAGAGATTCCTTCTTGTGTCCCACCAAACCAAGTACAGAGCAAATCACCGTTTGGAAGCGGGAATAAATTTGCTGCGTGATTTTGCACACATTCTGTCGGTAAATAAGCATCTTTTCGAGCGGTATCATTTGGATTAACAATGACCTTACCCGATAAGTCTAATTTGATAATTTCTTCTGTCATTTTTTATCTCCTGAAAGTTATTCTTGAGCGGTAGGGGTAGATTTTGTAAACGGTGCAATAATAAATTTATCTAATATCATAATGATAGCAGGGCAAGCTAATGCGATATACATATTGTTAATTCCCCAAGGGTCGCCTAAATAGAACCAGACTGAGGTTACCACACAAGATAAAATCAAGGCGGCATTTGCAGCACGAGTACTATTTAAGAACGGCATGTAGAATGCAATCATTGCAACCACCGTAATTGATAAGCGAATGGCACGCGTAAAGAATGAGAGTTTCAGTACTTCCGGGAAAGCCAAAACAAGGACTAGTGGAGCAAAACCGATAACTAATGAAATTACACGGGTTACTTTAAATTCTTGTTCCGGTGTCGGGTTACGATAAGGCACATAAAAGTCTTTTACGATCAATGATGAAATCGCTAATGCTACAGTACTGACACTGATGAATATTGAGGCGACTAATGAAGTTGTTACGATACCTGCCATAACGGGATTCATATCCTGAATAAATACAGGTAACGCATATAAACTTTGAATATCAGGGTGTAAGAATTTTGCAGCTACGCCGATAATAGCAATGGCTAAAGCGATCGGGATACATAAGAAAAATGCGTAATAACAAGCGCGTTTTGCCGAAGCTACGTCTTTAGTTGAAGAGATTGCTTGAATAACATATTGTGTACAGAAAATTGCACCGATAGTACCAATTAACCAAGCAACAATCGTACTTAAAGTAATGGAACCGCCCCCGCTGAGATCCCAATAATATTCAGGCATTGTATCAAACATAGGTTTGAAACCGCCTGTCATATATAAGGCAGTACCTAGAATAAACAAGACACCGAAATATTTGATTGCACTGTGTATAACAGTAACATAGGCAACACCTTTCATACCGCCAAATGCAAAATAAAATGTACTTACAATTGCAGTAATTAATGCAGCAACGGGTAAGGTGATTTTTAATACCGTAGAGATTGCTGCTGCACCACTGATATAGTTACCGACGTTCACAAGAATTAGTGCATAAATCATAATGAGCGAAATGATATTTTTAGTGGACGTACCGTATTTTTGTGCGATAGCGCCTGAAATAGTAATCTGTCCGGAGGTATAGATTTTTTTCACTAAAATCCAACCGAAAAGTAGGAAACCGACTGCGGCGCCGAGCACAGACCACGATGCGGAAATACCGTTATCAAATGCGGATTGTGAGGTGCCGATAGTCGATTTTGCACCGATATATTCGGTCATTAACAGAACCCCGACAATCCATGCCGGAACAGCCTTGGAACCTTCCATAAAGTCGCTCGTATTTTTACTTCTTAAAGCATAAGTAAGCCAAGATGTACCGAGAATATAAAGAATTACAATCGATATAATTATAATGGTAGATGTTGTGTCGAAATAGTGCATAATTTTCACCTTTAAATGATTAAATGTTATTGCCTAACAATAATTATTTACTCCTGTTCGCTATAAACCTTATTCAATAAATTGAATAACGACGATGAGATTTCGCATAGATTTGGAGTTTAAAAATCTCTGTGATTGAAATAAATCACTCAAAGGTGATTATAAGAAATTTTAGTAGGTAAAAATGAGATCTAAATCACATTTTTGGGAAAAAATGATTAAATTAAATCAATGTGATTAATTGTATTCTTTTTTAAGAGATAGGTATAAACACTACAATGATGAGCCTCCACATACTGTCAACTCCTGTCCGGTAATCATATCAGCATAAGAAGATATTAAATAAAGAACTAATTGAGCTATTTCACTTAGCTCAATTAGTCGTCCAAATAATGGGAGGATAGGTTTACTTTCTGCTCGACTGGGATTTATGTGCATTGGAGTATTTGTTGCCGCGGGAGAAATAACATTAACAGTGATTTTTCGGTGAGCCAGTTCTTTTGCCCAACTTCTAGCCATAGCAACTAATGCTGCTTTAGTTGCAGCATATTGACACCTTTTGAAGTTCTACTTCCTAATAAAATAATTCTACCGGAATCCGATAGTTTGGGGATTAATTGGTTTACTAATATCTCTCAGCACCATGTACATTAATCTGCCAAATTCGAGTACTTAACGATAAATCTAGATTTCCAATTTTGCCTGACGCCATGATTCCTGCTGCATGAATTATGGCGTCAATATTTTTAAAATTATCAAGGATTGTAATGAAGGTATTTTCATTTGTTAAATCAATAGAATAATGCGTGAAATGTTTATGAGTAATATCGGGCTTAGTTCTACTAAGCCCGATAATTGTCCAATTTTGGTCAAGCAATAGCAATGCTATTGCATTGCCAATGCCTGAACTGACACCTGTAATTACAGCTGTTTTCATATTTTAGTCCAATAATTATTGATGTTTAACTGTGTGATGTAAGCGTTTTAGAACAATTGCGTGTTCCGGTTTTCCAACACCATGCGGACATCACAAGGGCTGCTCCTAAACCTGATAGCCACATTAAATTACCTGAATTTTCAAAAACAATACATAAACTAATTGCTAAGAAAATAATTCGTTCAACCCAATTAAGGTTACGTTTTAACCAACCTTGTAAAAATACCGCCCAACAAAATGTTGCAACTAGCATTCCTGCAAATGCGAATAAAATCATACCTATACTTCCTTGCCATAGTACTACAGGGTCGGTGACAAAACTGAATGGAATTAGGAAGATTACAAGCGAGTAAGTGAAAGCAATAAAACCCGTCTTTGATGAATCGGCATTACCAATTGCAGCTGCGGCATAAGAACATAGTGCGACAGGAGGGGTAACCATTGAAAGTACGCAATAATACATAATAAACATATTGGCTGCTAAACGATCCACTCCCATATCAGTTAATGCAGGAGCGAAAATAATCGCACCAATGATATATGCTGCGACAGTTGGTAATCCCATGCCCATAATGATACAACCCAAGATTATCATTAATAATGAAAGATAAAGATTACTTTGCCCCACCTCACTTAAAATTTCTACGAATTTAAAAGCAAGATTAGATTGGGTTGCGATAACCATAATAATTCCAACAGAAGCCAAAGGCACAGATACCCAAGCCATCTGTTTTGCAGTGTCCACAATCATCGGAAAAATTTTTTTGAGATTGTATCGAGTGTTTTTGCGGAATAATGGGACTATTAAGGCTACAACTGAACCTACAAATGCGGCATATGGGGCTGAAAACCCTAATATTAATGAAACAACAAGTAATAAAGGTGAAATCAAAAGGTGTAAACGAGGCATAATAGGTTCAATTTGCAAATCTTTTGCAGAAATATTTCCAACCCCTGTTTTTCTTGCTCTTAAGTCAACGACGACAAATAGCGCGAAATAGAATGCAATTGCAGGAATTAATCCTGCTGCGGCAATTTCAGCATAAGGAACACCAAGCATATCGGCCATAACGAATGCCGCGATTCCCATAATTGGAGGCATTAATTGACCGCCTGTTGAGGCAATAGCTTCTGTTGCAGCAGCTTGTTCCGTGGTATAACCTGAACGTTTCATGATAGGAATAGTTAGAACACCTGTTGAGGTTGTATTGGCAACCGCAGAACTACTGACCATACCAAATAGACAAGAACCTAATAACGACATTTTTGCTGCACCACCTTTTAATGGTGATGTTGCTTTCATAGCGAGATCAATAAATACGCTCCCCCCTCCGGTCATTGTAAATACGCTACCAAACATCACAAAATAGAAGACGAAATTTACCGCAGTACTTGATGTAATACCGAATAACCCTTCGGTTTGCATACTAATTAATTCAGTAAGAGTTTCTAAATTAAAACCTTCAAAAGCCGTCCATCCTGGAAAATAAGGTCCCCAATAACCATATAAAAGAAAGATTAGTACAACTGATAATAGTGAGAATCCAACACAACGTCTTACTGCTTCAAATAAGGCAAAAATACCTGCTAGAAATGCAAATTTATCAATAAATAAAACTTCATCAATCATTTCTAGTCTTGATTCTAATCTTGGAGTTTCACTGTAATAATGCCAACAAATGTATAGCGATAGTACAATTAATGTAGTATTAATTATGTATCCTATATATTTTAGAGCTGGATTTTCAAAATCTAATGGCTTAAAACAAAAAACTAATGCTGTAGCCATATAGACATGTACGCTTGCTTGAGTAAATGGAGATAACGGAAAAAAGAATTGTTGCAGTAAAAATGCGACATATACAGTACCTAATAAAGCCGCAAATCCTTTTAATATACGATTGTAAGTCATAATTTAGTTCCCCAATAGGGTCCGCGAATAAGAAATCGGCAGACCCGTAATAAGTAGTTTATTTAATCCATCCTTGTTCACGGAAGTATTTTGCAGCACCTGGATGTAATTCAAATAAATTTGGATTCTTTGCGATCTCTTCTGGTTTCCAGAATTTTAATGGTGGATGCGCTTCTTTTAACTTTTGTTGACTTTCAACAAGTGCTTTCGTGATGTCATATACTGTTTCTTCTGGTACTTTTGCATTACTCACAAAAACAGTTGCGCTTACCGGATTTATATAATCTTTATCTTGCCCTTTGTAAGTACCGGCCGGCATAGTACCTGTAGGCAATCCGACTTTCGCTAATTTTTCAAGGACTGTCTCATCATACGGGATGTAAACCATATCATTAGTTAATGTAATTTCAGTCAAGTTAGGATGCATAGCTGGTACATTATCAATGTAGGCATCAATGGTATTATCTCGTAACATTTGACTTGCCTGCCCGCTGCTAATTTGGATAACTTTTCCTTGTTTTTTCATCGTTTCAAAATCTGTACCTAATGCTTTAAAAATAAAGTCTGCGATAATAGGAACTTGTGAACCGGTTGGTTTTGTTGCAATTACAACTTTATCAGCGTTAATCAGTTTTTCTAAAGTGTCATTACCAGTGCTCTCAACCCAACTTTTTCTTGCTACGATAATGGTATAAGCTTCTTGCATATTATCGAAAACAAGGCGTAAGTCTTTATTGGCTTTATTTTTATAAATCTCTGTCATGCCTTCTTTTGCCCATACAATGGCATTTGAGGTAGCAAATCCAAAGGTCGCTTTATTATCATTTACTACAACAGGGTTTGTCATACCACCACCGCGTGGAATAACCTTTACTTTATACTCGTTATTCGAATATTCAGGAACCAAACGGTTAAAAGTGGTTGCGTATGTGTACCAACCGTTACCTGGTGGTTGACTAATTACCGATGTTTCCATAGTTGCTTGCGCCATATTCGAAAAACACAGTGCTGCGATTGCAATTTTTAGTGTTTGATGTAATTTAACCATAATATAAATCCTCTGAATGTTAAGAAGGATGGGATACAAGAAGCATACTATAATAATGATTGTATTTAATCATTCGAGTTGAATGATAGCGTAATTTGAATTCATAAAATGTGATGAAGATCGCAAATATAGAAAAAATGATTAAATTCAATCATGGTGACGTAAAAAAATAGCAACTGAGAAGTCGCTATTCACATTATAGGAAGTTAAATTAGAAATTAGATGATTCTTTTATAAATTTCTATAATATCCGCTTTTGTCATAACTTTCGGATTATTATCAAGCAAACGTTTTACAGTTAAAGCCGAGTCAGCTAACTGACTTAACGTTTCTTCTGTAATACCGACTGCGTTTAAATCACATTTGATATTAAGATCGCGAATTAAGGCATAAAATTCTTCAATTAATTTTTCTGCCGCTTGACGTTGTGTACAATTTTGCACATCTAACCCCATTGCTTTTGCAATATTTGCAAATTTTTCTTCGCAAGCATCAAGATTGAATTTCATCACATCAGGCAATAAAATCGCATTTGATAAGCCATGTGGAATATGATATTTCCCGCCTAACGGATAAGAAAGTGCATGGATTGCAACTGTGCTGGATGTTGCAATTGATGCGCCGCCAAAATAAGAACCCAGCAACATATCTTCACGAGCTTGTAGATTTTTACCGTCTTTATATGCAGTGCGAATACTACGTCCGATTAATTCCACGGCTTTTAATGCGAAGGTATCACTGAACGGGCTCGCTTTTTTAGAAATATAGCATTCTACAGCGTGACAAAGTGCATCAATACCTGTATTGGCCGTAATATGAGGCGGTAAACCAATAGTCATTTGGGGATCTAGAATGACACAATTCGGTAGCATTTTTTCATCTACGATACCCACCTTTAATTCACGCTCAGGAATGAGTACGATTGAGTTTGGTGTTGCTTCCGAACCCGTACCGGATGTAGTCGGTACCATAACGGTTGGAATGCCACGGTTTTTGAATTTTGCTTTACCATCCACAACATCTTGTAATTCGACATCATTATTCAGCAAGATAGCAACTAATTTTGCGGTATCCATTGCACTACCGCCACCAATACCGATTACCATGTGAGCGTTAGTATTTTTGGCGTGTTGATAAATTTGATTAACTTGAGCTAATGGCGGTTCAGGCGGTGTATCACTGATTACTTGCACATTAATGCCTGCGTTTTCAAGAATGGTTTTAGGCTCATTAATTAAGCCAGCAGCGAAAACACCTGGGTCTGTAATAATAATGACATTTTCTGTGTTATAACTTTTTACAACATCTGCAATTTGCTGAATACTTCCAACACCACCAATTATTTTATTAGTATGAGATAAAGAATAAGTTGACATAAATTGTTACCAAGTGAATTTTTAATTAATCATATAATTTAAATACGTCTTGCAATGCTTGATCAATTACCGCATTTGCACAGTTTGAAGGCTCGCGAGCAGGTCCTACATTGTGACCACGTAATTGCACAGCACGTTTGACTACTGAATTTGGATTACCCATTTGCATAACGTTTCGGAATGCGCGGATTTTTTTCTGAGCTTCGTTGGCGTTTTTAAAATCCCCCTGTTTCCAGTATTCATAAATAGAGACCATGAGTTCAGGGAAAACATTTGAACAACCGCTAATTGCACCGGTACCGCCAGCAAGTAATGTCCAAAGGATTAATGAATCGCTACCCGCCATAACATTAATGTTAGTAACGGTATTTTCAATATATTTCAATGTGTTATCGAAATTTCCACTACTATCTTTGATACCGATAATATTGCTATTTTCTTCGGCAAGTTTTTTCACCGTTTTATAGTCAATATTATTACCTGAACGAGCCGGAATGTTGTACATCAAAATTGGTGCGTTGACATTTTGGGCAACGGAATTGAAGTGACGATATAAATCATCTTGATTAACAGAAACAAAGTATGGTGAAATCACTGAAAGTACATCTACTCCGAGATCTAATACTTTATTAGAGAATTCAATGGTTTCTTTCGTTGTAATGCAACCTGTGCCGGCATAAACCGGAACCCGACCGTTTACTGCTTCAATGGCAACTTTTATAATTTCCAATTTTTCGCTTTGACTGAAAGCATAGAATTCACCGTTAGTCCCCAATGGGAAAATACCATGAATACCGGCTTTAATGAGATAATCAATAAATTCTTTATAGGCTTCTGGATTAAATTTCTCGTTTTCATCTAATGCGGTGAGCACTGGGGCGACAACACCTTTGGGTTTAAACATAATAATCTCCTGATTAATTTATTGATTTTCATACTTAATGCTAGCCATTTTTGCGCCGAGGTATAACGCCTCGGTCATACTGCGGCTATCAGCAATACCTTGACCTGCAATCTGGAATGCGGTGCCGTGATCAACAGAAGTCCGGATAAACGGTAAACCGGTCGTAACGTTAACTCCGCTGTCGAAACCGATGAGTTTTAAAGGGATATGACCTTGATCGTGATACATCACCACAACCATATCAAATTCATCTAAATTAGCTGCACGGTGGAAGACGGTGTCCGGCGGAATAGGGCCGACAGCGTTTATACCTTTGGCTTGCGCTTCTTTTACGGCGGGAAGAATTTCTTCTTCATCTTCAGTGCCGAATAAACCGTGTTCGCCTGCGTGAGCATTGAAGCCGGCTACGGCAATGCGCGGTTCTTTGAAACCGAGCATTTTGGTGTATTCCTGAGCAAGTTCAATTACGGTTAACACACGTTCTTTTTTGATTAAATCGCAGGCTTGACGCATTGAAACGTGGGTAGTGACGTGAATTACATTTAATTTATCACTGGTCAACATCATGGAAAAATCTTTGGTATTGCTGAGCTGCGCTAAAATTTCGGTATGACCCGGAAACATTTTACCGCCCGCATGTAAGGCCTCTTTGTTCAAAGGGGCGGTCACAATGGCATGAATTTTTCCTTTTAAGGTTAAATCAACGGCACGTTCAATAAATTCATAAGCGGCTTTGCCGGCTCGGGCATCGACTTTTGAGAAGGGTAAATCCGCAGGTAAATTATCTAAATCAATGACATCGATATAACCGAATTCACTTTGATAATGGTCAATATCTTCCACTTTCCGTAATTTGAGAGACGATTTCACGATAGGCAATGCCCGCTGCATGATTTTTAAATCACCGATAACAACAGGATGAGCCAAATCATAAATCCGTTTATCCGCCAGTGCTTTAATAATCACTTCAGGACCGATACCTGCGCCATCGCCCATAGTGACACCTAAAATTGGTTTCATTGAAAACTCCTTAATTCTCTATAAAATCAATGACTTTTGATAAATTTTCGGTCTGAACCGAAGCCCGGGTAGTTTACTATGCTGATTTTTTCTGAAAACTTCGCCAAGTGCGGTCCGATTTTGTATTAGTTTTTGATTTAATACGATTACGACATTTCCCGCACCTTCCGTACTATCGGTTTTGATGAAAATATGATGATTTTGAGTATTTTCAATCGCTACCGCTCGGATAGGGTATTCGCGAATTATAATTTCCGCATTTCCCCCGAAGACATCCGTAAATATCTCCTTTAACCAATTGTACGCCGGGACATTTGCAGCGGTGAACTTATCGGGGAGAATTAAAACCGCCGTTTTATTTTTCGTTATCTTGTAATTACGGTAGAGTATATCGTTTATTTTCGGAATAAATTGTGATCTGCGTCACAAATTAATGATTTTTTTAAATCTTATGATTTTATTTAATCACTTCGTGCGGGGCAAAGTACATACGTAATTTGTGTAATGCTGCTTTTTACAGAGACTGCAAATTTAAAATATGAATCGGGGGTTCTCCGCAAACGGCGGAAATTAACCCTAGTCAATTTGGTTGTAAGCTTGTAGAATAACCGGCTAATTTAATCTATTACGTTCTTAATGAATTCAGAAAATGACACAGAAATTACATATTAAAACCTGGGGCTGTCAAATGAACGAGTACGACAGCGCCAAAATCGCCGATTTGTTGCTCAGCACCCACGGCTTGGAATTGACGGAAGAGGCGGAACAGGCGGACGTGTTGCTGTTGAATACCTGTTCGATTCGTGAAAAAGCGCAGGAAAAAGTGTTTTCCCAGTTGGGGCGTTGGAAAACCTGGAAAAACGAAAAACCGGGTTTAATCATCGGCGTGGGCGGTTGCGTCGCGTCCCAGGAAGGCGAACATATTCGTGAACGAGCCCCGTTCGTAGATATTATTTTCGGACCGCAAACTTTGCATCGTTTGCCCGAGATGATTAACCAGATTCGAGGCGGAAAAAGTTCGGTGGTGGACGTCAGTTTCCCGGAAATCGAAAAATTCGATTGTCTGCCCGAGCCGAAAGCGGAAGGTCCGACGGCATTCGTTTCGATTATGGAAGGTTGTAACAAATACTGTACTTATTGTGTGGTGCCTTATACCCGTGGTGAAGAAGTCAGCCGTCCGTTGGATGATGTGTTGTTTGAGGTAGCGCAGTTGGCGGATCAGGGCGTACGCGAAATCAATTTGCTGGGGCAAAATGTAAACGCTTATCGCGGTCCGACTCATGACGGCGGTATTTGTACGTTTGCCGAATTGTTGCGTTTGGTGGCATCCATCGACGGCATTGACCGTTTGCGCTTTACTACCAGTCATCCGATTGAATTTACCGACGATATTATCGATGTGTATGCGGATACGCCGGAATTGGTGAGTTTTTTGCATTTGCCGGTACAGTCGGGGGCCGATCGTATTTTAACCATGATGAAACGCGGTCATACGGCGTTGGAATATAAATCCATTATCCGCAAATTACGTAAAGTGCGTCCGGATATTCAAATCAGTTCGGATTTTATCGTCGGCTTCCCGGGGGAAACCAATGAAGAATTCGAACAAACTATGAATTTGATTGCCGATGTGAATTTCGATATGAGTTTCAGTTTTGTGTATTCCGCCCGTCCGGGAACGCCGGCGGCGGATATGCCGGATGATGTCAGTGAAGAAGAGAAAAAACAGCGTTTATATCTGCTTCAGCAACGGATTAACAATCAGGCGGCGAAATTCAGCCGTGCCATGCTTGGTACCGAACAACGCGTGTTAGTGGAAGGACCGTCCAAGAAAGATATTATGGAATTGACCGGTCGCACGGAAAATAACCGTATTGTGAATTTCAAAGGTACGCCGGATATGATTGGTAAATTCGTGGATATTCAAATCACCGATGTGTTTACCAATTCCCTGCGCGGCGATGTGATTCGTACCGAAGATGAAATGGGGTTACGCGTAGAACAGTCGCCGCAATCCGTTATCCGACGTACCCGCAAAGAAGACGAATTGGGTGTCGGAAAATACGTCGCTTAATCTTTTTCATAAAAAAATATGGTATTTTTGACCGCACTTTACCTAAAGCGCGGTCATTTTTTATGGTAATTTGTTATAAAACATAGCAAAGCATTATTTCTTATTCGTATTAGACCTGCGTATAATGGCTTAATCGGAATTTTAACGAATAGTTATAATGAACTGGCAATATATTGGGGACGCCGTCCCGAGATTTATCGATGCGACCTTACTGACGCTGCATTTATCCCTTTGGAGCATTATTTTGTCGATTATTGTCGGCATGCTGTGCGCGGTCGCGCTTGTCCATAAAATCCGCGGATTACAATGGATGGTGAAAGCCTATATTGAACTTTCACGCAATACGCCGTTGCTGATTCAGGTATTTTTCCTTTATTTCGGTTTATCCAAAATCGGTATCAGACTGGACGGTTTCACCTGCGGGATTATCGGCTTGGCTTTTTTGGGCGGCAGTTATATGGCGGAAGCTTTTCGCGCCGGTTTAGAAGCGGTTTCCAAAGGGCAAATCGAAAGCGCACTGAGTTTGGGATTAACCCCGCAGCAAGCTTTTCGTTATGTGATTTTTCCGCAAGCGTTTGCGATTTCAACGCCGGCTATCGGTGCCAACTGTCTATTTCTTATGAAAGAAACTTCGGTTATCAGTGCTATTGCGGTGGCGGAATTGATGTTTTTGGCGAAAGATATTATCGGCATGGATTACAAAACCAACGAAGCGTTGTTTTTACTGGTGATATTTTATTTGATTATTCTGCTGCCGGTTTCCGTTTATATCCGTTATTTGGAACGTCGTTTACGCCGCGCAAAATATGGAGCATAACATGGGATTAGGCATTCTTTTTCAGGGCGCGAATTTCGAGCGGCTGCTCGGCGGACTGGGCGTGACGGCGGAGATCGCTTTCGTGTCGGTTTTCTTTGCCTGTATTCTCGGCGTGTTATTAGGCATGCTGATGACCGCTCATAACAAAATTATCCGTTTTCTGTGTCAGTTTTATTTGGAAGTGGTGCGGATTATTCCGTTGTTGGTGCTGCTGTTTTTAGTCTATTTCGGTTTTGCCAAATGGTTTAATGTACATCTGGACGGCGTTTTGGTGTGCATTGTGGTGTTTGTATTTTGGGGGACGGCGGAAATGGGCGATTTGGTTCGCGGGGCGCTGACCTCCATTGAAAAACATCAGATTGAAGCGTCTTATGCATTGGGTTTAACCAAAATGCAGACGTTCATTTATATTTTGTTGCCGCAAAGCCTGAAACGGGTGACGCCGGGCGCTATCAACCTGTTCACCCGCATGGTGAAAACCAGTTCGTTGGCGATGTTGATCGGTGTTTTGGAGGTCATTAAAGTCGGGCAGCAGATTATTGAAACCTCGTTATTTACGGATCCGTCGGCGGCATTGTGGATTTACGGCGTGATTTTCGCCCTGTATTTTATAATTTGTTATCCGTTATCGTTGTTTTCAAAATATTTGGAAAGCCGTTGGGAAAATTAAAGATTATGGCATTGCTTGAAATTAAAAAATTAGTCAAAAATTACGGCGCAGTGACCGCACTTAACGGCATTGATTTATCCGTAAGAAAAGGTGAAGTCGTGGTGATTTTAGGACCTTCCGGTTGCGGCAAAAGCACTTTATTACGTTGCATTAACGGGTTAGAGGAAATCCAAAGCGGCGAATTGACACTGCAGAACTACGGCAAACTGGGTAAAGATATTTCCTGGGTGGACGCGCGTCAGCATATCGGCATGGTGTTTCAGAGTTATGAACTGTTTTCCCATATGTCGGTAATCGACAACATTTTACTCGGTCCGATGAAAGTACAAAAACGTAAACGGGAAGATGTGGAAAAACAGGCGGACGAATTACTGAAACGGGTGGGTTTGTATGATCGCAAAAACGCTTATCCGCGCGAATTGTCCGGCGGACAAAAACAACGTATCGCCATTGTACGTTCGTTGTGTATGAATCCGGAGATCATGCTGTTCGACGAAGTCACCGCAGCGCTGGATCCTGAAATGGTACGCGAAGTGCTGGATGTGATTTTGGGTTTGGCGAAAGAGGGCATGACCATGCTGATTGTGACCCACGAAATGGGTTTTGCCCGTCAAGTGGCGGATCGCGTTGTGTTTATGGATAAAGGCGAGATTATCGAACAGGAAATCCCGAAATACTTTTTCACCAATCCGAGAACGGATCGGGCTAAGGCATTTCTGAACATTTTAAATTATGAATCAAGAGGAACGGATTATGAACAAAACATTTAAAAAACTGACCGCACTTTTCGCTTCGCTATTATTGGCTGCGGGCGTGACGGCCTGTAATGATCAGAGCGATAGTAAATCGGCAAACGGTGATGCGGCGAAAACTTCCGCCGTAGAACGCATTAAACAAGCGGATAAAATCCGTATCGGCGTATTCAGCGATAAACCGCCTTTCGGTTATGTAGATAAAGACGGTAAAAATCAGGGATTTGACGTGGAGATCGCCAAAGCTTTAACCAAAGATTTATTAGGTGATGAAAACAAAGTGGAATTCGTACTGGTGGAAGCGGCGAACCGTGCGGAATATTTGCTCTCTAATAAAATAGACATTACTTTGGCAAATTTCACGGTGACGCCGGCCCGACAGGAAGTGGTAGCTTTCGCCGAACCTTATATGAAAGTAGCGTTGGGCGTGGTTTCCAAAGACGGTGCGGTGATAACCGACGTGAAACAGCTGGAAGGCAAAACTCTGTTAGTGAATAAAGGTACTACCGCAGATGCTTATTTCAGCAAAAATTTCCCGCAAATCAAATTGTTGAAATTCGAACAAAACACTGAAACGTTTGAAGCGCTGCGCGACGGTCGCGGCGACGCGCTTGCCCACGATAACGCTTTATTGTTCGCATGGGCGAAAGAAAATCCGGGCTTTACCGTCGGTGTGAAAGAACTGGGTGACCTTGACTTTATTGCCGGAGCGGTGCGCAAAGAAGACAAAGATTTATTGGAATGGTTAAATGCCGAAATGGAAAAACTGGGTAAAGAAGGCGTACTGCAACAGGCGTACGATAAAGTATTAGCGCCGGTTTACGGCGACAGTATTAAAGCTTCCGATATTGTGGTCGAATATAAATAATTGATCTTAAAAGTAAAAAGTGCGGTTAAATTTAACCGCACTTTTTAACTGTAGCGAAATAGCCTAATCGGTGATAAAGTACGGACATTTGTACAGTTATCGCATTTTGCGTTAAGTCTGTTTAACATGGAAGGATATTTATGAATTTACGGCATATTATTAAACAAAATCATCTTGAATTGTTATTCCAACAGGGGTCTTTCGGGCTGGAAAAAGAGAGCCAGCGCGTCCGTCACGACGGTTCGGTGGTGACATCCGCCCACCCGAAGGCTTTCGGTAACCGCTCTTTTCATCCGTATATACAAACGGATTTTGCCGAAAGCCAGCTTGAATTGATTACACCGCCGAATAAGAAACTGGAAGATACGTTTCGTTGGCTGCAAACTATCCATGAAGTGGTATGGCGAACCTTGCCGGAAGACGAATTCATCTTTCCCCTGAGCATGCCTGCGGGTTTGCCGCCGGAAAAAGACATTAAAGTCGCCCAACTGGATAATTCTGTTGATGTGGCATACCGCGAACATTTAGTGAAATCTTACGGTGCCTACAAGCAAATGGTAAGCGGAATTCATTATAATTTTCAGCTTGATCCCGCGTTGATTGAGGCCTTATTCAAGGCACAGAGCGATTGTCGAAGTGCGGTGGAATTTCAGAACAGTTTATATCTGAAAATGGCAAAAAATTTCCTGCGCTATCAATGGATTCTGTTGTATTTGTTATCCGCTACTCCGACGGTGGACGCCAATTACTTCAGAGAGGGAACAGCGCTGAAACCGAATCAATATGTGCGCAGCCTGCGTTCCAGTCAATACGGGTATGTCAATGCGCCTGAAATCGTGGTGTCTTTCGACAGCATTCCCCAATATGTGGAAACCCTTGAGCACTGGGTGAATTCGGGCAAATTGATTGCGGAAAAAGAATTTTATTCCAATGTACGTTTGCGCGGGGCGAAAAAAGCCCGCGAATTTTTGCATACGGGGATCCAATATCTGGAATTCCGTTTATTCGATTTAAATCCGTTCGAACCGTACGGCATGAGCTTACATGATGCGCAATTTATCCACTATTTTATCCTGTTGATGATTTGGCTGGATGAAACGGCGGATCAAGCCGGCGTAGAATTAGGAAAAGCGCGTTTGCTGGAAGTCGCGTTTGAAGACCCGCGTCAGGAAACCGTTTATCGCGACGAAGGCGAACGGATTTTGAATGCTTTAATTACCATGTTAAAAGACCTCGGCACAGATGAAAATGCGGTGAAAAGCGCACAGGAAAAACTGAGCCAGTTTGCTTATCCGGAACGAACGCTGTGCGCCCGGTTGGTTGCCGCCATCGAACAAGCCGGCGGCTATCAAAAACTGGGGGCGGAATTGGCGCAGCGTAATAAAGCGCAGGCTTTCGAACGTTTTTACGCCCTGACCGCTTTCGATAATATGGAATTGTCTACGCAGGCTTTAATGTTTGATGCGATTCAAAAAGGGTTACAAATGGAAATTCTGGATGAAAACGATCAGTTTCTGCGTCTGCAATTCGGCGAGCATTTCGAATACGTGAAAAACGGCAACATGACAAGCCGCGACAGCTACATTTCGCCGCTTATTATGGAAAATAAAGTGGTGACTAAAAAAGTATTGGATAAAGCCGGATTCAACGTACCGAAAAGTCTGGAATTCACTACCCTTGAACAAGCGGTGGCAAGTTACAGCCTGTTTGAAGGGCGCGCTGTGGTGATTAAACCGAAATCCACCAATTACGGCTTAGGCATCACCATTTTTCAACAGGGCGTGCATGATCGCGACGATTTCGCCAAAGCCGTTGAAATCGCGTTCCGTGAAGATAAAGAAGTGATGGTGGAAGATTATTTGAGCGGTACGGAATACCGGTTTTTCGTGTTGGGCGATGAAACCCTTGCGGTATTGCTGCGCGTGCCGGCGAATGTCGTGGGTGACGGTGTACGCACGGTGGCGGAACTGGTTGCGGCGAAAAACGATCATCCGTTACGTGGCGACGGCAGCCGTACTCCGCTGAAAAAAATCACGTTAGGCGAGATTGAACGGTTGCAGCTTAAAGAGCAAGGTTTGACCGTCGACAGCGTGCCGGCCGAAGGGCTGCTTGTACAACTTCGGGCAAACTCTAATATCAGCACCGGCGGCGATAGTATCGACATGACGGATGAAATGCATCCGAGCTATAAAGCGCTTGCCGTAGACATTACCAAAGCCATGGGGGCGGCGGTTTGCGGTGTGGATCTTATTATTCCGGATTTGAATAAGCCGGCGGAAAACCGCTTATCGTCTTGGGGAGTTATCGAAGCTAATTTCAATCCGATGATGATGATGCACATTTTCCCATATCAAGGAAAATCCAGACGTTTGACGCAGAATGTGATTAAGATGCTGTTTCCGGAATTATTAAATGCATGACGAAGAACGCTAGATAAAATTAGAGCCCCGTCTGAGATGCCTGAGCGAAGAAAAGCATCGAAGTCGGGGTGTGCTTTCTTTTGCCTACTTTGCTTTGCATAAGCAAAGAAAAGTAGGTCGCCCATCGGGCGAAACTCGATTTTAAAATTAAGTAGGAAGAGATTTTGCATACCAAATATAAACAAGAATTTACTCTAGAACCCACCGATAATGCACGGCTTCAATCACTTTGCGGTGCGTTCGACGATAATCTTAAGTTGATTGAAAAAGAATTTAATCTTGAAATTTCCCGACGGGATTTTCATTTCAGTATTCAATCGCATGATGAACAGCCGAAGTCCCACCATGAGAAATTGATTAAAAGCGCGGTTAAATTAATTCGGGATTTGTATGTGGAAACCGCGCCGATTAAGGGCAAGATCAAGGAATTGGATTTGGAAGACGTTCATATAGCGATTCAGGAAAGCCGCATGCTGAAACAAGTGGAAACGGGTGAACGGTCGGAAAGTAAAGTGTATAGCACAACCATTAAAACCAAACGCGGATTAATTAAGCCGCGCGGTAAAAATCAGATCGAATATCTGCATAATATTTTAACGCACGACATCAGTTTCGGTATCGGACCGGCGGGAACGGGAAAGACTTTTCTCGCCGTGGCGGCAGCGGTAGAAGCCTTAGAACGTCAGGAAATCCGTCGTATTCTGTTAACCCGCCCGGCGGTGGAAGCAGGAGAAAAATTAGGTTTCTTACCGGGCGATTTGGGTTCTAAAATCGAACCTTATCTGCGTCCGTTATATGATGCGTTATTTGAAATGCTGGGTTTCGAACGGGTGGAAAAA
This sequence comes from Actinobacillus succinogenes 130Z, assembly GCF_000017245.1. NCBI lineage: Bacteria > Pseudomonadati > Pseudomonadota > Gammaproteobacteria > Pasteurellales > Pasteurellaceae > Actinobacillus > Actinobacillus succinogenes. The sequence continues at coordinate 2,143,553 of NC_009655.1, read as the reverse complement.
CTGATGGAACGTAACGTAATAGAAATTGCCCCTCTTGCCTATATGCGCGGGCGCACGTTAAACGATAGTTTTATTATTCTCGATGAAAGCCAAAACACCACGGTAGAACAAATGAAAATGTTTCTCACCCGTATCGGTTTTAATTCCAAAGCGGTGATCACCGGCGACGTAACCCAAGTGGACTTACCGCGCAGCCAGAAATCGGGTTTGAAACATGCCGTCGAAGTGTTGTCCGACGTCGCCGAACTCAGTTTTAATTATTTCGACAGCCAAGACATCGTTCGCCATCCGGTGGTTGCCAAAGTGGTGCAAGCCTATGAAAAATGGGAAGCGGAAGACGAAGTACGTAAGCGGAAGCTTGTCGAGCAGCGAAAATTAGAAAAGGATAAAGAAAATGATATATTTTAATAAACCTAAAAAAATAAATTGGGATTTGAAGTCAGTAAAATCTGACTATAAAGCGAAGATATATTGTTCTGGCAGTGAAATGTGGCAATTTTCTAATGCGGCAGCCGTAGAGGTTTTAATTGTTGATCAGTAAAGTTCTTTAGTTACATTTGATTTTTCTAAACGAGAAGATGAGAAAGGTATTTTAGATCCAAATCTTGAACCGAATTCCGGGGTGAAAGTTTATACCGAAAGATTTGATATCGTTACTTTTCCTTTTCTTTTGATTATTTAGTTGATGTTGTTGAGAGAATCATGATGAAGGGCGTGATTATTGATTTACAAATTGTTAGTGAAGACCAAACTAATTTACCGACTCCCGAACAATTTACTCAATGGGCGACGGCGGCCGTGCGGGCGGAAGCGCTTGAACCGGAAATCACCATTCGTATTGTGGACGAAGCGGAAAGTCACGATTTGAATCTGACTTATCGCGGCAAAGATCGTCCGACCAATGTGTTGTCGTTTCCGTTTGAATGTCCCGAGGAAGTGGAATTGCCGCTGCTCGGCGATTTGGTCATTTGCCGTCAGGTTGTGGAACGGGAAGCGGAACAACAGGGCAAGCCGTTACCGGCGCACTGGGCGCACATGGTGGTGCATGGCTGTTTGCATTTGCTCGGTTATGATCACATTGAAGACGATGAAGCCGTTGAAATGGAAAGTCTGGAAACGCAGATTATGACGGAACTAGGCTTTGAAGACCCGTATTCTTACGATGAAATATGATGATGTTGTCACGCCGTCTAACCTTAAAATTCGACCAAACTCCGCCGCACTTTCCCTCCGATTTAAAGGAAAGTGCGGTCGTTTTATCGACTGAAAATTTCAGTAAAGCCAAAAATTTGCTGGGACAGGAGTTTGATTGGATTTTGTATGACGGCAGAGCCGCATTGAATTTGGACGCTTTAGCCATTGCCGTCGGCACATTAAAAGCCGGCGGAGAGCTGGTTTTATGGTTAGACAAAACTCAGCGGATTGATTTGGACAGTCGGCGTTGGTCCGGTGCGGAACAAGGGATTGAGACCCCGAACTTTTATCGTCATTTTTATCATTTACTTGCACAATATAACCGGAATGAATTACAGACGTCCTGCACCGATCACCACGTAGAACGGGATTTATGCGATATTCCCGGACAGGTAACGGTTCAACAAGAAAAAATCATTAACCGAATTTTGCGGCAAAAATCCGATTTGTATATCATTACCGCTAAACGCGGACGCGGGAAATCCGCCTTGGCAGGAATGTTGCTCAATCGAATCGGGCATAAATGTTACGTGACGGCGCCGAATAGAAGTGCGGTCAAAATTTTGCAGGATTTTGCGGACGAAAGGTTGGATTTTATCGCACCGGATGATCTCATTCGACAAATCAACGCGAATTTTAACCGGTTCGCCGAAGATTGGTTGGTCATCGATGAAGCGGCGATGATACCTTTATCGTCGTTATTTCAACTGGTTTCAACGTTTAAACATATCGTTATTACCACCACCATTCACAGTTACGAAGGCACGGGACGGGGGTTTTTACTGAAATTCCTGACAAATCTTCACCGCACTTTTCAGCATTTTCAGTTAACCCGTCCTATGCGTTGGCGGGAAGATGACAAGCTGGAACCTTTTATCGACGAATTGCTATTGCTGGAATGTGAAGATAACCTTGTTCAGCCGGATTTTTCGATGCAAAGTGCGGTGAAAATCCGACAAGTTTTTCAGCCGGAAATTGTTGACCGAATCCGGGATTTTTACGGTTTGCTGACTTTGGCGCATTACCGCACTTCGCCGTCTGATTTGCGTCGCTTGTTTGATGCGCCGAAACAGCAATTCTGGCTGGCGGAAACGGATTCCGCTTTGTTGGGCGGCGTGTGGCTGGTGGAAGAAGGCTTGCGGGATGAAACCTTAATTCGGGATGTTTGCGCCGGATTACGTCGGCCTAAAGGAAATTTAGCGGTGCAGAAATTGGCCCATCATCAGAATGTTCCCGAATTTCTTACGCTGAAATCGTTGAGGATTTCCCGTATTGCGGTACAACCTGATTGGCAACGGCACGGATTGGGGCGGCAGTTAGTTGCGGGCTTATTACAACATGCGAATGCGGATTTTGTTTCCGTCAGTTTTGGCTACACGCCGGAATTGGCGTATTTCTGGCAAAAGTGCGGTTTTATTTTAGTGTATATCGGGGAAAGCCGGGAGGCGAGCAGCGGTTGTTATTCAGCGATTATGCTGCAAGGAATATCTGCCGTCGGCATAGAATTGGTTCGGCGTGCGGAGTCGGATTTTAAGCGTAATTTTCCGCTCGGTTTTCACCCGTTGCGTAAGCTTTTTGATTTTCCGTACTGCTGGCGATATACCCTTCAGGATGAAGTTTCGCTGAAAAATTTTGCGGAAAATCACCGCACTTTAGCGGCGACGGTTCCGGCAATCCGGCGTAAAATGACATCGCTCGATTGGCGGGATTATCCGGTTTTGAATGATTTCTGCCGGACGGGGAAAGCGGATACCACCGGCTGGGGCGGTAAGAAAAACTGGCTTACCCAATGCCGCAGTGAAGTGAAAAAAATGTTGAATTCCGATTGATTCATTCATAATATAAATCAGCAGTCGGCACGGGAGGCGAAGATGAGCGAACAAAAACAGTCAAAAAACTGGTTTAAGTCTTTACTGGATAAATATAATCGATTTTGCCGCGAATCCGGTTTGGATTCGGGAGCCTGCCGCAGTTGTACGCCGATCGTTAAAACCGATGAGCAGGGAAATATTGTCAAAACCCCGGCGAAACCATCCGAATAAATGGAACTGGATCACATTTTTTGTTTTTTCTGTTTAAAGATCATTAAAATCTCATTTACTTCTTTTTAACCTCTTCATACAATACGCGTGGTTTTTATTTCTCTCTACTATCTAAGGATATTCGTATGTTGTGGTTTTTTATCTGCGTGACGATTTTACTTCTGGGTTATTTCCTTTACAGTAAAGTTGTCGAAAAAATTTTTGTGATTAATCCGGCACGTAAAACACCCGCCTATTCTATGGGCGACGGTGTGGACTATGTGCCGATGTCAAAAAATAAAATCTGGCTGATTCAGTTATTGAATATTGCTGGTACGGGGCCGATTTTCGGTCCGATTTTGGGTGCGTTATACGGGCCTTCCGCTATGCTTTGGATTGTCTTCGGTTGCGTATTTGGCGGTGCGGTACACGATTATTTCAGCGGTATGCTGAGTATTCGCAACGGCGGTGCCAATATTCCTTTCTTGGCGGGGAAATATCTCGGGCGCCCGGCAAAACATTTTATGAATTTCATTGCGATTTTACTGCTTTTGTTGGTTGGAGTGGTATTCGTGGCGAGCCCGGCCTCGCTGTTAACCAATATCACCGGTGATATCATGAATTCCGGCGGTGTCGGTGCGGCGGCGGTAAGTGATGCGAGCGGCGTAAGCAATACCAATACTCTGATGATGTGGACGGGAATTATCTTCGTTTATTACATCATTGCCACATTGGTGCCGATCGATAAAATTATCGGTCGGGTTTACCCGATTTTCGGCGCTTTATTGATGTTTATGACATTGGGTATGTTATTCGGTTTATTATTCGAAGGTATTCCGTTCTTCCGTACCATTACGGCGGAACTGGGCCATGAGGTTACTTTGGCGGATTTCCTTGCCAACTTACATCCGAAAGAGGGGACGCCGCTTTGGCCGTTATTATTCGTCACCATTGCCTGCGGTGCGGTTTCAGGTTTCCATGCGACCCAATCTCCGTTAATGGCACGTTGTACGCAAAACGAAAAAGAAGGTCGTTTCATTTTCTATGGCGCAATGATCGGTGAAGGTATAATCGCGTTAATTTGGTGTATGGTGGGTCTAAGTTTCTACGATGATCAGGCTTCATTGCTTGAGGCTTTAAAAGGTACACCGTCTAAAGTGGTCTATGATTCGGCCATAGGTATGCTTGGCGTATTCGGCGGTATCTTGGCGGTATTAGGTGTGGTGGTATTGCCGATTACCTCCGGCGATACCGCGTTTCGTGCGGCACGTTTGTTAATTGCGGATTTTTTCAAATTTGAGCAACGTTCGTTAATAAAACGTTTGGTCATTGCGATTCCGTTATTTATTATCGGTTTCTGGGTATCCACCGTGGACTTCCAAGTGTTATGGCGTTATTTCGGCTGGGCTAACCAAACGACGGCGATGGTGATGTTATGGACCGCATCCGCTTACTTGTTCCGTCATCAAAAATTCCATTGGATTACGACGATTCCGGCCATCTTTATGACTTTGGTTTGTGCAACCTATATTGCCAATGCTCAAATCGGTTTCGGTTTGTCTTATGACGTATCCGTTTGGGTCGGTATCGCAGCCACTATTGTTGCGTTGATTTCTTTCTTTGTATTCTTAAAACCGATTCCTAAAGATCAACAGGAAAACGATTAATCTCATAAAATTTCTCTGAAATTGACCGCACTTTATGCAAATAAAGTGCGGTTTTTTTATCCGTAGTTTTTTTGCGGATTTTTCTTTTCCCGTATTAATTGCTTGCAACTTCATCAATCAATCTATAGAATGGCAAATAAGTGGTAAAAAGTGGCGTTTTGTGGAGATATTTGGATCTTATCTCCAGGCTCTGCGTAAAAGATTAACAGGTGAGATTTTCGAGGTATCCATGTTTCGTGGCGCTTCAGCGATAAATTTAGATGCAAAGGGACGTTTAGCGATCCCGACGCGTTATCGCCCGGAAATCTTGGAGCAAAACCAAGGGCAATTGGTTTGTACCGTGGATATTCGCCAGCCTTGCTTACTGCTTTACCCTTTATCCGAATGGGAAATGATTGAACAAAAGTTGTTATCACTGGCAAATTTTGATCCTGCCTTGCGCAGCTTACAGCGTGTCATGTTGGGGTATGCCACCGAATGTGCGCTTGACGGTGCGGGTCGGATTTTGTTGAGTGAACCGTTACGCCAGCGGGCAAAATTAGAAAAAAATATCATGTTGGTGGGACAACTTAATAAATTTGAAATTTGGTCGGAGTCCGAATGGAACGCCCAAATCGAACAGGACATGGTTTTAGGATCCAGCTCAGAATTCGCTTTGTCCGACGCATTAAAAACGCTGTCATTATAAATTCAACAACAGCGGCACTAGCAAACTAGCATAATGGCTAGATAAAAAAGATAAACGGCGAGTCATCGCCGATTTATCTCATCTGACGTTCATTAATATGTTCGTTATTTAATTTTTAAAATTTATTCTATTTTTGGTTTATTATGAGCGAGCGCAATACTTTTTCTCATCCTGAACATACTACTGTTTTACTTCATGAAGCAGTGCAGGGTTTGGCGTTGAAAGAACAAGGTATTTATATTGACGGCACCTTCGGGCGCGGCGGTCATTCGCGCTTAATCCTTTCCCGGCTTTCTCCGAACGGACGTCTTATCGCCGTTGATCGCGATCCCCTCGCTATTGTCGAAGCGGAAAAAATTCAAGATCCGCGTTTCCAAATTGAACACAACAGTTTTTCCGCTATTCCTGAAATTTGTGCAAAGTACGGTTTAACCGGCAAAGTTGACGGGATTTTACTCGACCTCGGTGTTTCCTCCCCTCAGTTGGATGATGCACAACGCGGTTTCAGCTTTATGAAGGACGGCCCGTTGGATATGCGCATGGATACCACAAAAGGGCTGTCCGCGTCGGAATGGCTGGCGCAAGTTAGCGAACGGGATTTAGCTTGGGTACTTAAAACGTTCGGTGAAGAACGTTTCGCTAAACGTATTGCCGCAGCGATTGTGAATTACAACAAAAGTGCGGTGGAAAAGAACGAAGAAATTCTTAATCGTACTTTACAGCTGGCGGAACTGATTTCCAGCGCCGTTCCTTTCAAAGACAAACATAAACACCCGGCAACCCGTACTTTTCAGGCAATCCGCATCTTCCTTAATTCGGAATTAGACGAACTGGAAAGTGTTCTGCAATCGGCGCTTACCGTTCTTGCCCCGCAGGGGCGTTTATCCGTTATCAGTTTTCATTCGCTGGAAGACCGGATGGTGAAACATTTCATGCGTAAACAAAGTCGGGGAGAGGATATTCCGAAAGGTTTACCGTTGCGTGAAGAGCAAATTCAGCGTAACCGCACACTGAAAACCATCGGCAAAGCCATTCAACCGAGCGAACGGGAAATTGCCGTGAATCCCCGTTCACGCAGTGCGGTATTAAGAATAGCGGAGAAATTGTAATGTCGGATCAACCGTTATTAAACAGTGAACGTTATCCGTTGCAGGATTTAATTATTCAAGACTTATGCGAATTAAATAAAACCGTTGTCGCATTGATTTTAGCGATAACTTGTACGGCCGTCAGTACTGTGTGGATCACCCATCAAACACGTATGCTGGTGGCGGAAAAAGGCGAATTAGTGTTTGAAAAACAAGCACTTGAAAACGAGTTTGTTAACTTAAAACTGGAAGAAACTACACTAAGCGATAACACCCGCATTGAAGCGATTTCGACGGTGAAACTAGGAATGAAACGTGTAGAGCCTGAACAAGAAGTGGTGATTTTAGAGTAATGGTCAAATTTAATTCAACACGCCAACGCGCTAACCCTAAAAAAGCGGTGAAAAAACCGATAGTTTCTTCATCTGCGGGTGGCGGCGCCAAATTAAATAAACCCAAAGTAACGTATGAAAAGAGTTTCTTAAAAGCGCGCTATCTTTGGGTGGTGGGGTTCGTTTGTTTCGGGTTGTTTGCATTAATCGCCCGTGCGGCTTTCGTGCAAACGATCAATGTGGAAACCTTCAGTAATGAAGCGGATAAACGTTCGTTGCGTACATTAACCATTGAATCGGCCCGCGGTTCGATTTTAGACCGCAACGGACAAATGCTTTCCGTAAGCGTACCGATGCATGCGATTACCATCGATCCGAAAGTTATTTTAGACGAAAATTCCTTGCAGGATCGTGAACGCTGGACTGCTTTGGCGGACAGTTTAGGTCTGCGTTATAAAGATATTGCAGCAAAAATTCAGTCTAAACCCCGTTCTCGCTTTGAATATCTAGCCCGTCAGGTATCACCGAGCGTAGCCGAATACGTGAAAAAATTAAAAATTCGCGGCGTGATGTTAGTGAACGATTTCCGTCGTTTTTATCCGCGGGCGGAAGAAACCGCACATTTAATCGGTTTTACCGATGTAGACAATAAAGGTATCGAAGGCATCGAAAAAAGCTTCAATTCTTTATTACTGGGCAAAGCCGGTTCGCGCACTTATCGGAAAGATAAGCGCGGTAAAATCGTTGAAGAAATCGCCGATATAAAAAAATACGAAGCGCATAATGTGACATTGAGTATTGATGAAAAACTGCAATCTATGGTTTATCGCGAAATTAAACGCGCGGTCGCGGAAAATAACGCGACATCAGGTACCGCCGTGTTAGTTGATGTGCGTACGGGAGAAGTGTTAGCGATGGTTAACGCACCTTCCTACAACCCGAACAAACGCAGAGGCGTATCGGAAGATTTAATGCGGAATAAAGCCGTAACCGACACTTTTGAACCGGGTTCTACGGTAAAACCTTTCGTAGTTTTGACCGCACTTCAACGCGGTGCGGTACGACGTGATGAAATAATCAATACCGGGCCGTTGGTTTTAAACGGGCACCAAATTCGCGACGTTGCACCGCGCAATCAGCAAACTTTAGACGAAATCCTGGAAAATTCATCAAACCGCGGGGTGAGCCGGCTGGCATTGCGTATGCCTCCGTCAGCGTTAATGGAAACCTATCAAAATGCAGGATTGGGCAAATCGACGAATTTAGGTCTAGGCGGTGAACAGGCGGGTTATTTGAATGCTCACCGCAAACGTTGGGCGGATATTGAGCGCGCAAATGTAGCGTACGGTTACGGTATTAACGCAACACCGTTGCAAATTGCACGCGCTTATGTCACTTTAGGCAGTTTCGGTATTTACCGTCCGTTATCGATTACCAAAGTTGATCCGCCGGTTATCGGTAATCGCGTATTTTCGGAAAAGATTACCCGTGATGTAGTCGGCATGATGGAAAAAGTGGCGGTGAAGAATAAACGCGCCATGGTAGAAGGTTACCGCGTCGCGATTAAAACCGGTACGGCGAAAAAACTGGAAAAAGGCCGTTACGTGGATAAATACATGGCATATACCGCCGGACTTGCACCGGCGACGGATCCGCGTTTCGCTTTGGTGATTTTAATCGATGATCCGAAAGCCGGACAATATTACGGCGGTGCCGTGTCCGCACCGGTATTCTCCAGCATTATGGGTTATGCTTTAAGAGCCTATAATATTACACCGGATGCCGAACCTACCGGTCAAAATGCGAAAATCACAAGACGTGTGATACGCTTAAGTCAACAGTCTAAAGTGGATTCGCAATCGTCAACCCAACAACAGAATTAGTAAAAACGATGAAAAATTTGACCGCACTTTTGGGGCTTAACAGCCCCGAATTAGATGGTATTCGATTTACAGAAATGTGTTTAGACAGCCGCTCAGTTAAGACTGGCTGTCTTTTCGTTGCAATAAAAGGTCACAATGTCGACGGCAGACGTTTTATTCCCGTCGCAATCGAGCGCCACGCCGCCGCAGTATTGGCGGAATGCGATAATGAAAGCGAACATTTGCAAGTGCGTTTCGAACGCAATATTCCCGTTATTTCCTATTTCAACCTTCCCGAACATCTATCGGAAATCGCCGATAAATTTTATGACGGCCCGTCTCAACGTTTGATATTAACCGGCGTCACCGGTACGAACGGCAAAACCACCGTTTCTCAGTTATTGGCGCAATGGGCGCGGATTTTAGGCAACATACCCGCCGTAATGGGAACCGTCGGCAACGGTTTGTTAGGACAGCTGCAGTCCGCCGCCAACACGACGGGTTCGGCGATTGAAGTGCAATCTTCATTAGCCCGCTTTATCGAACAAGGTGCGGATTTTGCCGCGATTGAAGTGTCATCGCACGGATTGGTACAAAAACGCATTGAAGCATTAAAATTTACAGCGGTTATTTTTACCAATTTAAGTCGTGATCATCTGGATTATCACGGCAGTATGACGGCTTATGCGGACGCCAAAAAGCGGTTGTTTACCGCATTGCCGTCAAAATATCAAATTATTAATGCGGACGATGAAGTCGGTCGGACTTGGTTGCAGGAATTACCGCGTGCTGTAGCGGTTAGTTGTAACCCCGATTTTCAGCCTCAGCAAAAAAACTGGCTGAAAGCGACCGCACTTTCCTTCACCGGTGACGGTGCCGAGATTAAATTTGCTTCCAGCTGGGGCGACGGTGTGTTGGCAAGCCGGCTAATCGGTGCTTTTAATGTGAGCAACTTATTGTTGGTGTTGGCAACATTGCTGTGTTTGGGGTATCCTTTGCAGACTTTGATACGTACGGTTTCGCAACTTCGCGGGGTTTGCGGACGGATGGAAATGCTCAAAGCGGTACATAAGCCAACGGTAATTGTGGATTATGCCCATACGCCGGATGCTTTGGAAAAAGCTTTGCAAGCCGCACGTACTCATTGTCGAGGTAAACTATGGTGCATTTTCGGTTGCGGCGGCGAACGTGATAACGGCAAGCGTCCGATGATGGCGCAAATAGCCGAAAGTCTTGCCGATCGGGTTATTGTCACTGACGACAACCCGCGAACGGAAGATCCGGAAAAAATTGTGGCGGATATTACGGCCGGATTCGCCCGTTTAAAAAACGTGCAAATTATTCACGCCCGGGAAGCGGCTATTTGCGCGGCGATTCAAAGTGCGGCGGAAAATGATGTTATTTTAATTGCCGGTAAAGGCCATGAAGATTATCAAATCGTCGGAAAAGAAAAACGTTATTTTTCCGATCAGGAAACAGCGAAGAAATATTTATAAATGATTAGTTTACAGACAAAAAAACTGGCTGAAATTTTAAACGGCAGATTAATTGGCGATGAAACGGTAACCGTGGAGACGGTGAGTACGGATAGCCGGCGAGTGACTCAAAACGGTTTGTTTTTTGCTTTAAAAGGCGAAAAATTTGATGCCCATGATTATTTAGTGTCTGCGGTAGAGCAGGGAAATACGGCGGTTGTGGTAGAACATGCCTGCGAGGTTAATGTGCCGCAAATTGTGGTCGCCGATACCCGTTTGGCGTTAGGACATTTGGCTCAATGGCTGAAATCGGAGCTGAATCCATTAACCGTCGCGATAACCGGGTCTTCGGGTAAAACCACGGTAAAAGAGATGACCGCATCGATTTTGCAACAAACGGCACGGAAAAGTGCGGTCAAAAATACAGAAGTTTTTTTTACCGGCTCAAATCATGGGAAAGCGAATTTTGCGGACGCCGTTTTGTTTACGCAGGGAAATTTCAACAATGACATCGGAGTGCCGTTAACCTTACTTCGTCTGCAGCCCGAACACCGCTTTGCCGTGATCGAATTGGGCGCGAATCATGCCGGTGAAATTGATTATACGACGAAATTAGTGCGTCCTGACGTAGCCTTGATTAACAATGTTGCGGCGGCGCATTTGGAAGGTTTCGGTTCGCTGGACGGCGTGGCGCGGGCGAAAGGGGAGATTTACCGGGGATTGTCCGAAGACGGCATTGCCGTTGTGAATTCGGATTGTCACTACCTGTCGTTATGGGACAAAGAAATCGCCGGACATCGAATGCAGTCCTTTTCCGCTACGAACCCGGAGGCGGATTATTGGGCGGAGAACATTCGGATGACGGAATCCGGATCCGCTTTTACATTACACAGCCCTGACGGTTCGATTGATATCAGTCTGCCGTATTTAGGCGCACATAATATCGACAATGCCTTAGCGGCAACGGCTTTAGCTATGAATGTCGGTGCCGAATTGTGCGACGTGAAAGCCGGCTTGGAACAGCGTTCGCCGGTGAAAGGGCGGTTGTTTCCTATTGAACCGTGTAACAATCTATTATTGTTGGACGATACCTATAACGCCAATGTAGATTCTTTGAAATCGGCAATTGGCGTGCTAAAAAATTATGAAGCATTTCGTATTTTAGCTGTGGGGGACATGGCGGAATTAGGGGAAAACAGTCGGGAATGTCACCGGCAAGTGGCGAATTACGCTAAAAGTGCGAATTTGGATTGCGTTGCCTGTTTCGGAGCGGAAACCGCTGTGATTGCCCAAGCTTGTAACGGCACTCATTTTACCGATAAAACCGTTATGGCGAATTATCTCGCTGCCGTTATTGATGAAAAACTTAAAAATAATCAACGGGTTGTGTTGTTGGCAAAAGGATCTCGCAGTCAAAAAATGGAAGATGTGATTGCAATTTTAAAGCGAAAATTTGAAGGATAATCAAAAATGTTAGTCTGGCTAGCTTCTTTTTTAGAGCAGTATTTTAGTAGTTTTCATGTGATTTCTTATTTAACGGTACGCGCTGTTTTATCATTGTTAACCGCTTTGCTGTTGTCGTTATGGATCGGCCCGAAAATGATCCTTCGCCTTCAGATTTTCAAATTCGGTCAGGAAGTGCGTAATGACGGGCCGGAGAGCCATTTTCAGAAACGCGGTACGCCGACTATGGGCGGAATCATGATTCTTGCGACGATTACCGCCAGTTCTTTGCTGTGGGGCGATTTGTCCAATCCGTATATCTGGTGTAGTTTATTTGTATTATTGGGATATGGCGCTATCGGTTTTGTGGATGATTACCGTAAAATCAAGTATAAAAATACCGACGGTTTGATTGCACGCTGGAAATATTTTTGGTTATCCGTAGTGGCGTTTATTGCCGTATTTACTATGTATATGATCGGTAAGGATACTGATGCGACGCGTTTGGTGGTACCTTTCTTTAAGGACATTATGCCGCAACTGGGATTGTTTTATATAGTGTTGGCTTATTTTGTGATTGTCGGTACCAGTAATGCCGTGAATTTAACCGACGGTCTGGACGGTTTGGCGATTATGCCGACGGTTTTTGTTGCCGGTGCATTTGCGATTATCGCTTGGGCGACCGGAAACGTCGAAATCTCCAAATATCTTTATATTCCTTATGTCAGTTATACTTCCGAATTGGTGATTTTTTGTACCGCTATTGTCGGCGCCGGTTTAGGATTTCTGTGGTTTAATACTTATCCGGCGCAAGTTTTTATGGGTGATGTCGGTTCGCTGGCATTGGGCGGTGCGTTAGGCGTCATTGCCGTATTGGTTCGTCAGGAATTTCTATTGGTGATCATGGGCGGCGTATTCGTCATGGAAACCGTATCGGTTATTCTGCAGGTGGGATCCTACAAATTACGCAAAAAACGTATTTTCCGCATGGCGCCGATTCATCATCACTACGAGCTGAAAGGCTGGCCGGAACCGCGCGTGATTATCCGTTTTTGGATTATCTCGTTAATGTTGGTATTGCTTGGGTTGGTTACGCTTAAACTTCGTTGATTCCGGGTTAAGTTAAAACATTGTTAGGTATTCCCATATGGCAGAATATAAAAATAAAAAAATCACCGTTATCGGGCTGGGTAAAACAGGATTATCCTGCGTGGATTTTTTGTTGAAAAAACAAGCGGATGTGCGCGTTATTGATACCCGTACGAATCCTGCGGGTGCGGATCAACTGCATCCTAACGTTCCTTTACATAAGGGAAATTTGAATCAGGACTGGCTGAACGATAGCGATATGATTGTTATCAGTCCCGGTTTGGCGGTAAAAACACCGGAAATTCAGACCGCACTTTCCGCCGGTATCGAAGTTGTCGGCGATATAGAATTATTTTGCCGTGAAGCCAATATCCAAGCTAAGCCCGTGGTAGCGATTACCGGTTCCAACGGCAAAAGTACCGTTACGACGTTGGTGGCGGAAATGGCGAAAGCGGACGGTTTACGTGCGGGTATGGGCGGCAATATCGGTATTCCTGCCTTGTCTTTATTGGACGCGGAATATGATTTGTATGTACTTGAATTATCCAGTTTCCAGTTGGAAACCACATTCGGCTTGCGGGCAAGGGCGGCAACGGTATTAAATGTTACGGAAGATCACATGAACCGTTATGCGGATTTGGAAGATTACCGTCAGGCAAAACTGAAAATTTATGCGAATGCGGAAACCGCTGTGATTAATGCGGAAGATTCGCTGACCCAAGATAACAAACAGCGCGCAAAACGTCAGTTCAGTTTCGGTGAAAGTCATGCGGATTATTGGCTGAAAACGGAAAACGGCAAACAATACTTAATGGCAGGGCGGGAAGTGGTTTTACCGTGCGATGAAGTGAAGATTTCCGGTCGGCATAATTATATGAACGCGTTAGCGTCGATTGCGCTGGCACAGGCCGTCGGCGTGAAAACCCACGGAATTCGGACCGCACTTCGTACTTTTACCGGTTTGGATCACCGTTTTCAATTAGCCCATTTAGCCAACGGCGTGCGCTGGATTAACGATTCTAAAGCGACCAATGTAGGCAGTACCGTAGCGGCGTTAACCGGTTTATATTTAGAAGGCAATTTACATTTATTGTTGGGCGGTGACGGCAAAGGTGCGGATTTCAGCGAGTTGGAAAAATTAGTTAATAAACCTGAAATTTTCTGTTACTGTTTCGGGCAGGACGGTGCGGCATTAGCGAAATTGTCTGCTCGAAGTCAGTTGTTTGAAACCATGGAACAAGCGGTTAATGCGTTACGCCCTGCGTTAAAATCCGGGGATATGGTATTGTTATCGCCTGCTTGTGCCAGCTTGGATCAATTTGCTTCATTTGAAAAACGCGGGGATGAATTTACTCGTTTAGCTAAATTATAGGATTAGTGCGCAAATGCGGTTTTTAACAAAATTCAAAGAAAATATGCAGCGTTGGACGACCATTACGCCGAATAATTTATTGTATGACCGTACATTGTTGTGGTTATTCGTGATTTTGTTGTTCATCGGTTTTATTATGGTGACGTCCGCTTCAATTCCGGTAGGAACACGAATTGAGAATAATCCTTTCCATTTTGCGGTTCGTGATGCGTTATATGTTTTTTTATCTTTCGTTACGTTTTACATTTTTCTGAAAATTCCCATGGAAAAGTGGGAAGATCGTTATTTTCTGGTTTTCTTTATTGCGATTCTGCTGCTGTTGGCGGTTGCTATTCCGGGGATCGGCAAAACTATTAACGGAGCGCGTCGTTGGATTCCTATGGGGATCTTTAATTTTCAGCCTGCGGAATTTGCCAAGTTGGCGCTTATTTGTTTCCTTTCCAGTTATTTTACCCGTCGTTATGACGAAGTACGGTCAAAAAAACTCAGCGCGTTTAAACCGTTGCTGGTGATGGGACTGTTCGGTGTCTTGTTGTTACTGCAGCCGGACTTGGGCAGTACGGTGGTACTGTTTGTGATTACTTTCGGTTTGCTGTTTATTGCCGGTGCGCACATTATGCAGTTTGTAGGGTTAATCGGTATCGGCGCGTTTCTATTCGTAGTGTTAGTGCTGTCTTCCGCTTATCGTATGAAACGTATTACCGGCTTTATGGATCCGTTTAAAGACCCTTATGGTACAGGGTTTCAGCTTTCCAATTCTCTTATGGCATTCGGACGGGGCGAATTCACCGGTGAAGGATTAGGCAATTCCATTCAAAAATTAGAATATCTGCCTGAAGCTCATACGGACTTTGTAATGGCGGTCGTAGGTGAAGAATTCGGTTTTTTGGGCATTGCCGTCATCGTCTTTTTACTTTCTGCGCTGGTATTCCGTGCGATGAAAATCGGACGCGAATCCTTACAGTTAGAGCAACGTTTTAAAGGTTTTTTTGCTTTTGGTATCAGTTTTTGGATTTTCTTTCAGGGATTCGTTAATTTAGGCATGGCGTTAGGGTTATTGCCGACCAAAGGCTTGACTTTTCCGTTAGTCAGTTATGGTGGTTCCAGTTTAATCATTATGACAATCAGTATTGCGGTGTTGATTCGAATTGATCATGAAAACCGCTTAATGCGCGGCGGGCATGCGCGGTTACGAGATGATTAAACGAAAAAAGAGATAACTATGAATAAAAAATTATTGATAATGGCCGGCGGTACCGGCGGACATGTATTTCCGGCCATTGCCGTCGCACAACAATTACAACAACAAGGTTGGGAAATTCAATGGCTTGGCACGGCGGACAGAATGGAAGCTCAACTGGTGCCGAAACACGGAATTAAAATTAATTTTATCCAGATTTCAGGTTTGCGCGGTAAAGGCTTGTTTGCCTTATTTAAAGCGCCTTTTGCCATATTTCGGGCTGTAATGCAGGCGCGTAAAATTATTAAACAATATCGGCCGAATGCGGTGCTTGGGATGGGCGGTTATGTTTCCGGTCCGGGCGGCATCGCCGCGAAATTATGTGGCGTCCCCGTTATTTTACATGAACAAAATGCCGTAGCGGGATTAACCAATGTATGGCTGTCCAAAATTGCCGAACGTACATTACAGGCATTTCCTTCCGCATTTCCGCGGGCGGAAGTGGTGGGGAATCCTGTACGTCAATCTTTATATGCCCAGCCTTTACCGGAACAGCGTTATGCCGAACGTAGCGGAAAATTGCGTGTACTGGTTGTGGGCGGTAGTCAGGGGGCACAGGTGTTAAATCAAAACGTACCGCCGATGGTTGCGCGCTTAGCGGAAAAATTGGATGCGCGTCATCAGGTGGGCGCAGGAAATGTGGAAAAAGTGACCGCGCTTTATCAAAAATTAGGTGTAGATACACAAAGTGCGGTCAAAATTACGGAATTTATTGACGATATGGCGGCGGCTTACGCTTGGGCGGATTTAGTGATTTGTCGCTCGGGTGCTTTAACAGTGTGCGAATTGGCCGCTGTCGGTACGCCTGCTGTTTTTGTTCCCTTTCAACATAAAGATCGTCAACAACTCTTGAATGCAAAATATTTAGCTGATGTAGGTGCCGCAAAAATCATCGAACAGACGGATCTGAGTCCCGAAGTTTTGGTAAACTTGGTAAGTAATTTGGATCGCAAAATTTTATACAATATGGCGGTGAAAGCAAAATCTATGGCTACACCGTTAGCTGCAAAGCGTGTGGCTGATGTGATTATTGAAAATGCTAATTAGGATCCGGAACGGTTGCCTTGTGGCTTAAAATGAACGGGCCGGGCCGCCTTGAATAACAAGTCCGATTAACAGGTTTTACAAGCCCTAATACAATGAGATAAGAATAATGAAAAAAAGACAGGATAAAATCAGACAAATGGTTCCAAGTATGCGCCGCGTACATCAAATCCATTTTGTGGGGATTGGCGGCGCAGGGATGGGCGGTATTGCCGAAGTGCTTTTAAACGAAGGTTATGATATTACCGGTTCCGATATTGCGGAAAATGCCGTAACCGGTCGTTTGTCTTCATTGGGAGGCAAAATTTTTATCGGCCATGCCGCGACAAATGTTGAAAATGCCAGTGTAGTGGTGGTGTCGAGTGCTATCAAACCGGATAACGTCGAAGTAGTTGCCGCTCATGAAAAACGTATTCCGGTTATCCAGCGCGCCCAAATGTTGGCGGAACTGATGCGTTTCCGTCATGGTATCGCCATAGCCGGTACTCACGGTAAAACCACTACGACAGCCATGATTTCGATGATTTATACCCAAGCGGGATTAGATCCGACCTTTGTAAACGGCGGGCTGGTAAAATCGGCGGGAACGAACGCCTATCTCGGTGCAAGCCGTTATTTGATTGCCGAGGCAGACGAAAGTGATGCTTCATTTCTGCATTTACAGCCGATGGTATCCGTGGTGACAAATATCGAACCGGATCATATGGATACTTATCACGGTGATTTCGATGAAATGAAGCGTACTTATGTGAACTTTTTACATAATTTGCCGTTCTATGGTTTAGCCGTGATGTGTGCGGATGATGCGGTATTGATGGAATTGGTACCGCAGGTGGGGCGCCAGGTAATTACCTACGGATTCAGCGAAAAAGCGGACTATCGGATTGAAAATTACGAACAAACGGGTTTTCAGGGACATTATGATGTAATTACGCCGGCAGGCGAACGTATTCATATTCTGTTAAACGTACCGGGTAAACATAATGCGTTGAACGCTACGGCAGCATTAGTCGTAGCGAAAGAAGAAGGCATCGGAAACGATGCGATTTTAGCCGCACTCGCCGATTTCCAAGGCGCAGGGCGTCGTTTCGATCAACTCGGTGAATTTATCCGTCCGAACGGTAAAGTGATGTTGGTGGATGATTACGGACATCATCCGACAGAAGTCGGCGTAACTATTCAGGCGGCACGTTCAGGCTGGGAAAACCGACGTGTGGTGATGGTTTTCCAACCGCATCGTTACAGTCGGACCCGCGATCTTTTTGATGATTTTGTCCGCGTACTTTCGCAAGTCGATGTACTTATTTTGCTTGATGTATATCCGGCGGGCGAGCAACCGATTGCCGGTGCGGATAGCCGATCATTAGCGCGTTCTATCCGCAATTTAGGTAAAGTGGATCCGATTTTTGTAGCGGATCACGGGCAATTACCGGAAGTGGTTGATCAAATTATTCAGGACGGCGATTTAATTTTGGCGCAAGGTGCAGGAAATGTCAGCCGTTTATCCCGTAATTTGGTAGAACACTGGACGAAGGCGTAATGCCGTTAGTACAGGTTTAAACCGTGCTTTGATATAACTAAACGATATTGCATAAGCTAATAGGTTATGCAGAGTTGGACAGAAAAATGAAATCATTAAAACAACAAAAAATAGCCGTATTATTAGGCGGAACTGCATCCGAACGTGAAGTCTCTCTAAATTCGGGCGCTGCGGTATTGGACGCATTGCGTTCGCAAGGTTACGACGCACATCCGGTCGATCCGAAAGATATGCCTGTCGCAGATTTGAAACAACAGGGGTTTGAGCGCGTATTTAATATTTTACACGGACGCGGAGGCGAAGACGGTGTGATTCAGGGCGTTCTGGAACAGATCGGTTTGCCGTATACCGGTTGCGGCGTGATGACTTCCGCGCTGACAATGGATAAAATGCGTACTAAAATGTTGTGGAAAGGCTTCGGTTTACCGATTGCCGATATGGAAATAGTGACCAAAAACACCGCACTTTCCTTAGAACCGCAAGCAATTGTAGCGCGTTTAGGATTGCCGTTGATGGTGAAACCGTCCCGAGAAGGTTCAAGTGTCGGTTTAACCAAGGTGGATTCGGCGGATAAATTGAAAAGTGCGGTGGATTTAGCCTTAAAATTTGATGATATCGTCTTGATTGAAGAATGGTTATCCGGCGATGAATTAACCGTACCCGTATTAGGTGATGAGGTATTGCCCGCTGTACAAATTGTGCCGGAAGGCGAGTTTTACGATTATAATGCAAAATATATTTCCGATAATACCCGATATATTTGCCCGATGCCCATGAGCGACGAACGTTGGGATGAATTGAAAAACTTAGTTAAACGCGCTTATGAAGCGGTGGGTTGTCGCGGTTGGAGCCGTATTGACGTCATGACGGACTCGGAAGGGAATTTCCGCTTAATTGAAGTGAATACTACGCCGGGTATGACAAGCCACAGTCTATTCCCGAAATCGGCGGCAACGGTAGGATATTCCTTTGAAAAACTGGTCGAGAAAATTTTGGAGCTTAGCGTTTAATGGCAGTGATCAAACGCAAAAACACAGTAAAAAAAGTAAGAGCGCATGACTTTAGGACACGTAGCCTGATTCAAGTGAAGCCCTTGCTTGTGTTATTATGCGTTGGCATATTGTATTATGCATATTCAAATTGGCAGAATTGGTTGGAAAAATTAGACGATAAACCGATCAGTTCTTTTGCTTTATTGGGGACCCCGCAGTTCACTTCGAATACGGATGTGCGAGATCTCATCATCAAAATGGGCGATTTGAAAGGTTTTTTCGGACAAGATGTGGACAAAGTGAGGGAACAAATAGAGTCAATGCCCTGGGTGAAAGGTGCGGTAGTACGTAAAATCTGGCCGGACAGACTGAGTATCGTTGTGTCTGAATATACACCGATTGCCTATTGGAATGAAGATCAGTTTCTTTCCGGTGACGGTACGGTTTTTAGATTGCCGCCGGAAAAATTAAAGCGAAAAGATATGCCGCGTTTATTCGGACCGGATTACCAAAGTACGGTGGTCTGGGAAGCTTGGAATAAAATTTTCAACGAACTGAAAACGAAAAATTTAAAGTTAAAATCCGTGGCTATTGATGAACGCGGTTCTTGGGATATCACCTTGGATAACGATATTACCTTAAAATTAGGGCGCGGCGAATGGAAATCGAAAATCGATCGCTTTGTCACGATTTATCCACAGATTGAAATACCCGAAAATAAACGTATTAATTACGTGGATTTACGTTATAAAGTCGGGGCGGCAGTGAATTTTATAGATATAAATTAGGCGAAATAACATGGCAAAAATTGTGGAATCAAAAACTATTGTGGGGTTAGAAGTCGGTACGACCAAAGTAGTTGCGGTCGTAGGCGAAGTGCTGCCTGACGGGGTGGTGAATGTGCTGGGCGTGGGAAGCAGCCCGTCAAAAGGGATCGATAAAGGCAGTATTACGGATTTATCTGCTGTCGTAAGTTCTATTCAGCGGGCTATCGAAAATGCGGAATCGGTAGCGGATTGCCAGATCGTATCCGTGACATTGGCTATCACCGGAGAACATATTCAAAGCTTCAACGAAAGTGGTTTCGTACCTATTGCCAATGGAGAAGTGACGCAAGACGAAATTGATTCCGCTATGCATACGGCCAGTTCGGTAAAATTACCGGACGGGTTATCGTTATTGCATGTTATTCCGCAAGAGTTTGCCGTAGATAAGCAACATAACATTAAAAGTCCGCTCGGTTTACAAGGTGTACGTCTGAAAGCGCAGGCTCATTTGATCGGCTGTCAGCAGGCATGGTTGACCAATTTACAAAAGGCAGTGGAGAGTTGCGGGTTAAAAGTCGATGATGTGGTATTTTCCGGTTTGGCTTCGACTTATTCCGTCTTAACCGAAGACGAAAAAGATCTTGGCGTTTGCATGATTGACTTCGGCGGCGGTTCCATGGATATTATGGTTTATACTAACGGTGCATTGCGCTACAGCAAAGTAGTGCCTTACGGCGGTAACGATATTACGGATTTTGTCGCACAAAGTTTAACCACTTCACGTAATGAGGCGGAAAGTATTAAAATTAATTACGGAAGTGCGCTTAACCCGTCGCAAGAATTAGTTGAACATTTTGCTAAGACGAAGGTCGAAGTAGCAGGACTGGGCGGAACCTCGTCCCGCACATTTACAAAAGCGCAAATAGTCGACGTGACCTCTAAATGTTATGGTGATTTATTAAAAGTCGTACAAAACGAGTTGATCAACTTACGTAACGACTTGACCGTAAAAGGTATTAAACACGATTTGATTGCCGGTGTCGTGTTAACCGGCGGAGGTGCGCAGATGGAAGATGTCGCAAAATGCGCAACGGATATTTTCGGATTGCATGTGAGAGTCGGTAGTCCGTTGAATATTACGGGATTGACGGATTATGTAAACAAACCGCAATATGCCACGGTGCTAGGATTATTACAGTATACCCATCATAATGATGAAGAAACCAAACCGATCTTTGGCAGTGTGAATGATGAAGATAGTATTTTAGGCTCAATTTGGAGTAAAATTAAAAAAATTGGCAATAAAGTGCGGTCAGAATTTTGATATTTTGTGATTTTCATCTACAATAGGCAGAATTTCAGAATAATTTATGTGCTAGCCCTGTTAGCATTGACGGAGAGTATAAATGTTTGAACCTGTACAATATGATTTTGATGATGAAGTTGGTCGTACGCTGATCAAAGTAGTTGGTGTCGGCGGCGGCGGCGGTAATGCTGTAAACCATATGGTTGAGCAAATGGTTCAACTGGGCGGTGAATTTGTGGGCGAAAGCATCTACACCAATGATGAACATGGTGAGATCATTTTCTACGCCATCAATACTGATGCTCAAGCATTACGCAAAAGTAAGGTTCAACAAACAGTTCAAATCGGGGCGGAAACAACCCGAGGTCTTGGAGCCGGTGCAAATCCGAATATCGGACAAAAAGCGGCGGAAGAGGATAAAGATGCAATCCGTGCAATGTTAGAAGGCGCAGATATGGTATTCATCGCAACAGGTATGGGCGGCGGTACCGGTACAGGGGCTGCACCGATCGTTGCACAGATTGCAAAAGAATTGGGTATTCTCACCGTAGCAGTTGTGACAAAACCGTTCTCTTTCGAAGGGAAAAAACGGATGTCATTTGCAGAACAGGGTATTAAAGCACTTTCTCAATATGTTGATTCGTTGATCGTAATTCCGAATGAGAAACTGAAAAAAGTTTTACCGAAAGGCGCATCGCTATTGGATGCTTTTGCAGCGGTTAACAATGTATTGCGTAATGCGGTAACCGGTATTTCCGATATGATTACGACGCCGGGTATGGTAAACGTGGATTTCGCGGATGTACGTGCGGTAATGTCTGAAATGGGACGTGCCATGATGGGTACGGGGATTGCTCAAGGTGAAAAAGACAGCGGGCGTGCAGAAAAAGCGGCTAATGAAGCGGTGGCAAGCCCGTTATTGGAAGATGTGGATTTAACCGGAGCTCGCGGTGTTATTGTCAATATTTTGTCCGGTTTAGATTTAACCTTAGACGAATACGAAACAATCGGCGACACCATTAAATCTTTCGCTTCGGATGAAGCGACAGTGATTGTCGGTACCAGTTTGAACCCGGAAATGACGGATGAAATTCGCGTGACTATCGTGGCGACAGGTATCGGTGCGAATGAAGAACCGACTGCGCAATTAGCGCCGGTTGCCCGTACTGTACAAGGTTCGACTGCAGCTGTCCAACCTAATACCGAAAATGTTGCTCAGACTCAGTCTGAACAGACACCGGCTCGTCCTACGCAATTAGGAAATAACAACGATTTATTTAAACCTGCGTTTTTACGCGGGAATAACCAATAATTATGTTAATTCATAATCTCGAAGGTTATGTAAGAGAAAATCTATGATTAAACAAAGAACATTAAAACAAGGCATCAAAGTAACGGGTGTGGGTCTACATAGCGGCAATAAAGTGACGCTAAACTTACGCCCGGCGGCAGCCAATACTGGTGTTGTTTATTGCCGTACCGATTTGAATCCGCCGGTCTCATTTCCGGCTGATGCTAAAGCTGTGCGTGATACGATGCTTTGTACTGCGTTAGTAAATGACGAAGGCGTGCGTATTTCCACTGTTGAGCATTTGAACGCGGCGTTGGCTGGTTTAGGCATCGATAACATTATTATTGAAGTGGATGCGCCTGAAATTCCGATTATGGACGGTAGCGCAAGCCCGTTCGTTTACTTGCTTTTAGATGCGGGTATTGAAGAACAGGACGCCCCGAAAAAATTTATTCGCGTGAAGAAAAAAGTACGTGTTGAGGACGGCGATAAATGGGCGGAAATTTTACCTTATAACGGTTTCCGTTTGAATTTTACGATTGATTTTAATCATCCGGCAATCACAAAAAATTTAAGCACTTATACGCTTGATTTTTCGGCACAGAAATTCGTGCAACAAATCAGCCGTGCGAGAACTTTTGCTTTTATGAAAGATATTGAATATCTTCAGTCGCAAGGTTTGGCCCTGGGCGGAAGTTTGGATAACGCCATAGTGTTAGACAACTACCGTGTATTAAACGAAGAGGGTTTGCGTTTTAAAGACGAATTGGTTCGACACAAAATGTTAGACTCTATCGGTGATTTATTCATGTGCGGTTACAACATGATTGGTGAGTTTAAGGCTTATAAATCCGGTCATGGGTTAAATAACAAGTTGCTTCGTGCTTTGTTGGAAGATCAGGAGGCCTGGGAATTCGCGACATTTGAAGATAAAGAGAAAGTCCCGCAAGGTTATACTGTGGGCGCACAGGTTCTCATTTAAGATTAATTAAAGGAAAAAGCTATACTGAAGAGTATGGCTTTTTTTGTCTAAAACATTATTGGAAAATGGCTATGAAAAATTCACTTATTTTGACCGCACTTTCGTGTGCATTATGTTCGGCTGCCGTGATGGCATATGAACAAGACAAAACCTATCAGTTCACGGTTTTACACACCAACGATTTACACGGACATTTCTGGCAAAACGATAAGGGTGAATTCGGATTGGCAGCTCAAAAAACATTAGTGGATCGCATTAAAAAAGAGGTGGAAGAAAAAGGCGGAGCGGTTATTGTGCTGAACGCAGGCGATGTGAATACGGGGATTCCGGAATCGGATTTGCAGGATGCACGTCCGGATTTAGAGGGGATGAATGCGATCGGCTACGAAGCGATGACATTAGGGAATCATGAATTCGATTATCCGTTACAATTGCTCGACATGCAGGAAAAATGGG
Source organism: Actinobacillus succinogenes 130Z (assembly GCF_000017245.1). Classification (NCBI taxonomy): domain Bacteria; kingdom Pseudomonadati; phylum Pseudomonadota; class Gammaproteobacteria; order Pasteurellales; family Pasteurellaceae; genus Actinobacillus; species Actinobacillus succinogenes. The sequence goes on along the minus strand of NC_009655.1, from coordinate 2,119,704 downwards.
CGAAATTCCCCTTCTTAGGCGCCAATGTTTATAACGCAAAAACCGGAACACCTTTGGTTAAACCTTATATTTTGTTGGATAAAGCAGGGTTAAAAGTAGCGGTAGTCGGTTTGACGACGGAAGATACCGCAAAGTTGGGCAATCCGCAGTATATGAATCTGGTTCGTTTTGATGATCCGACCGCTACTGCAAAGAAAGTATTAGCGGAACTGGATAAAAATGAGAAACCTGATGTCAGAATCGCTTTGACCCATATGGGGTACTATTATGACGGTCAATTCGGTTCCAATGCGCCGGGGGATGTCTCCATGGCTCGAAAATTGGATAAATCCGCTTTTGATATGATTATTGGAGGACATAGTCATGATACGGTTTGTATTGATGATAAAGGCGTGTGGATTAAAGATTATCAACCGGGGCAACCTTGTCAGCCGGATTATCAAAACGGAACATGGATAATGCAGGCCGGTGAATGGGGAAAATTTTTAGGCCGGGCTGATTTTGAATTTAAAAATGGTGAAACTAAATTAGTGAATTATCAGCTGATCCCTGTAAATTTGAAAGAAAAAATTAAAACTGAGGACGGAAAAACGGAATATCGTTATTACACGGAAGAAATTCCACAAGATCCTGCCGTTTTAGCTTTGCTAAAAACTTATCAAGACAAGGGAGATAAGCTGCTTAATGTGAAAGTTGGCAAAACCAAAGGTAAACTGGAGGGGGATCGTGCCGTCGTGCGGTTTAAGCAAACTAATCTCGGACGCTTGGCAGCCGAAGTTCAACGCCAAAAAACCGGTGCGGATGTGGGGATTGTGAATTCTGGCGTGGTGCGTGATTCTATTGCCGACGGCGATGTCAGCTACCGTGATATTCTTAAAGTGCTACCTTTCGGTAATGCGGTGAGTTATGTGGATTTCAGCGGTAAGGAACTACAGGATTACCTGAATGTTGTGGCATTAAAAGAAGTGGATTCCGGCGGTTATCCGCAATTTTCCGGGGATATTAGCATGGTAACGGATTTCACCAGTAAAAAGGTTCACGATATCAAAATTAAAGGGGAGCTCTTGGATTTTACGAAAACATATCGTCTTTCCGTGCCGAATTACAGCGCGGCGGGTGGCGACGGTTATCCGGTAATTACTTCGCATCCGACTTATGTAGATACCGGTTTTATTGATGCCGATGTTATGAAAGAGTATTTTCAGAAAAATTCTCCCGTTGATGCGACAAAATTTGAACCGAAAGGCGAAATTATTTATCGATAATCCTATGCTATAATCGGCTAAATTTATTTTAAAGGACAATCTATGGCTCTTGATTTATCGGAAATCCGCCAACAAATTACCCAAATCGATCGCAGTTTGTTAAAACTGTTGTCGGAGCGACATCGTCTGGCTTTTGAGGTAGCGCGCAGTAAAGAATTAACCCAAAAACCGTTGCGCGATGAAGAACGTGAACAACACTTGTTACAGGAGTTGATCACCTTTGCGGAAAATCAGAATTATCAATTGGAGCCACAATACATTATGCAAATTTTCCAGCGCATTATCGAAGACTCAGTGGTGACGCAACAAGTTTATTTGCAGAATAAGCTCAATCAACAACGGGAAAGTTCGATTCACATTGCGTTTTTGGGCAAGCGCGGTTCTTATTCCAATTTAGCCTCACGCAGTTATGCAAATCGTTATAATAAACAACTGGTCGAACTCAGTTGCGCTTCTTTTGATCAGATTTTCGAAAAAGTGCGGTCGGGCGAAGCGGATTTTGGTGTTTTACCGTTGGAAAATACCACCTCCGGTTCCATCAATGACGTATACGATTTACTTCAGCATACGGATTTATCATTGGTAGGCGAATTAGCTTACCCGATTAAACACTGCGTATTAGTGACGGATCAAACCGATCTGAATCAAATCGACACGCTTTACAGCCATCCGCAGGTGATTCAGCAATGCAACCGATTTATTCGCAGTCTAAACCGGGTACATATCGAGTATTGCGAAAGCAGTTCCCATGCTATGCAGCTGGTGGCAGGTTTGAATAAACCGAATATCGCGGCGTTAGGTAACGAAGACGGCGGAAAATTGTATGGACTGCGCGTACTGAAAACCGATATTGCGAATCAGCCGAATAATATCACACGTTTTATCGTCGTTGCGCGCGAACCGCTTTGCGTATCACCGCAAATCAGCACGAAAACGCTGTTGTTGATGACGACCGGTCAACAGGCGGGTTCATTAGTGGATGCTTTATTGGTGTTCAAAAAACATCAGATTAACATGACAAAATTGGAATCCCGTCCGATTTACGGTAAACCTTGGGAGGAAATGTTTTATCTGGAAATTGAAGCGAATATTAATCATCCCGATACCAAACAGGCATTGGAAGAATTAAAACGACACAGCTCTTTTCTGAAGGTTTTGGGGTGCTACCCGAGTGAAATCGTGAAGCCGGTAGATGTGAGTTAGCGGAAAAATACAACATTGTAATGTATGGTAAGTGCGGTCGAAAAATAATTAATTTTCCGACCGCACTTTTTCTTTATCTTATCCTGCAAATTCAAAACATAATTTCATTTAAAATGTGATCAAGATCTCAAATATGAAACAATTAAATAAAAAACTAAACAGAGAATGATAGAATACATTTATTCAGTCAGTTTAACTTAACTGCCAATAGATCCAATTAATCTTTATACGGAGATTTAGTTATGAAATTGAACAAATTTATTCTGTCCGCTCTATGTACCGCGTTACCTTTATTTTCGGTTTCTACCAATGCGCTTGCCGCTAAGGTCACCTTAAAACTGGCTCATAATTTAGAACAATCTCATGTGATTCATAAAGCATTGGATCACATGGCAAAAGAAGTGCAGGAAAAATCGAATGGTGAATTAAAAATTCGTATTTATCCAAATAGACAAATGGGTGATGCAAGAGAAACCATTGAATTATTGCAAAATGATGCATTAGATATGACTAAAGCAAATTCCAGTGAGCTAGAGCCTTTTGTAAAAGAGATGGCCGTCTTTACTTGTCCGTATTTATTCAATGGTGATGAGCACTTTAAAAAAGTTTTATATGGTGAAGCTGGTAAAAGCATAACAGATAAAACCCAAAAAAGTGGTTTTACGGTCATTTCGTCCTATGTCGGCGGTTCTCGTAATTTTTATACGAAAAAACCGATTTATTCTCCGGCTGATTTAAAGGGATTGAAAATTCGTGTGATCTCTACACCGACGACAAACCGCATTATTGAGTTACTGGGCGGTTCTCCGGTTCCGGTTCCTTTGGGTGAAGTGTATACTGCGCTGCAACAAGGTGTGATTGACGGTGCGGAAAATAATATTCCGTCTTATACATCGACCCGGCATGTAGAAGTAGCAAAATATTTTACTGAAGATCAGCATACCAGTATGCCTGATTATCTCATCATTGCGAATAAAGTATGGGATAAACTTGATGAAAATCAACGTAATATTTTGCAGGAGGCCGCAAAAAATTCTGAGATTTACCAACAAAAATTATGGGATGAAGAAACAGTTCGGTCCCGTCAGGAAGCTGAAAAACTTGGCACAACTTTCATTCAGGTTGATAAACAACCATTCCGTGATGCATTAAAACCTCTTTATGAAGACTTTAAAAATAACCCTGTCTTTTCAAAGGTAATTGCTGATATTGAAGCAGTAGCTCAATAATGAATTAAATTCCCCTTATATACGAATCTATAAGGGGATTTTTAATTAAATCAAATTGATGATTTTAAATGTTCAACGTTCTTATTCATTTGGAGTGCTCTATGCTATTTGAGAAACTCAAAAAACCAGTTGATTCATTTATCTCAACTTTTGCCATCATTGTGATGATCTTACTGGTTATCTGCGTAACATGGCAGGTATTCAGCCGGTATGTCCTGCAGATTCCCAGCACCATAACTGACGAAATTGCCCGTTTCAGTATGATTTGGGTAGGATTACTGGGGGCCGCCTATACCGTCGGCTTACAAAAACATTTATCCATTGATTTATTTACACACAATCTTCCTCCCCGCAAAAAAGCCATGAACGGTATTTTTATTAATCTTTGCATTATCGGTTTTTCTCTAGGTGTAATGATTTTTGGTGGTTTTACGCTGGTTTCAAATGTTTATTCTTCCGGCCAACTTTCACCGTCCATGCAGATCCCGATGGCTTATGTTTATATCGCCTTACCGCTAAGTGGTATTTTAATGCTGTTTTACAGTCTGTTATTCCTGTTTGATAACCTGAATTCACTAAAGGAGCATAACTGATGGAAGCCTTATTATCTTGGGAATGGTTTATTCCCGCCGTTATGTTTATCTCTTTCTTTGTATTGGTATTTATGGGCGTGCCTATTTCATTTTCTATCGGAATAGCCACTATCGCCTCAGCGGCGCTCATGCTGCCTTTCAATACCACATTAATCGTGGCGGGACAAAAAATAGCTACCGGTCTGGACAGTTTCTCGTTACTTGCCATCCCTTTCTTTATCTTGGCCGGTTCCCTAATGAACAGCGGCGGAATTGCCACCCGTTTAATTAACTTTTCACAAGTATTAGTCGGACGCATTCCGGGCTCGTTAGGACATACCAATGTAATGGCGAATATGATGTTCGGTTCCATTTCAGGCTCCGCCGTAGCCGCCGCTGCCGCGGTAGGTGGAACTATGGCCCCGTTACAGGCAAAAGCCGGTTATGACCCCGCCTATTCTGCTGCAATTAACGTATCGTCCTGTATTTCCGGATTATTGATTCCGCCGTCCAATGTAATGATTGTTTATGCTTTGACAGCAGGTGGAATTTCTGTCGCCACCTTATTTATGGCAGGTTACGTACCGGGTATCCTTATGGGCTTAGGGATTATGGTGATGAATTTCATCATTGCGAAAAAACGCCGTTATCCAGTATCAGACAAACCGAAATTTGCCGATGTTGTGAAATATACTTTGGATGCTATTCCGAGTTTATTAATGGTCGTCGTCGTAATGGGCGGGATTTTAGGCGGTGTATTTACTGCAACAGAAGCTTCCGCTATTGCCGTGGTTTACACCTTCGTATTGTCCGTATTGATTTATCGGGAAATTAAATTAACCGCGTTACCGAAAATTATTTTGGATGCCATCGTCACCACCTCTATCGTATTGTTCCTCATCGGCGTATCGGTTGCTATGTCTTGGGCGATGACTAACGCCGACATTCCTTACATGGTAAATGATTTATTAATCAGCGTATCGGATAATCTTATTGTCATTTTATTGATTATCAATGTGTTATTGCTGGTTATCGGTATTTTTATGGACATGACGCCGGCGGTCTTAATCTTTACCCCAATCTTTTTGCCGATCGTAAAAGATTTAGGCATGGATCCCGTTCACTTTGGAATTATGATGATTTTCAATCTCTGCATCGGCTTATGTACACCGCCGGTAGGAAGCGCACTGTTTGTCGGTTGTTCCGTATCAGGGGTGAAATTACAGGATTTAATCAAACCGATGTTACCTTTCTTTGCCGTCTTGGTCATCTCATTATTGCTTGTAACGTATGTACCGCAATTATCGTTATTCCTGCCTCGTTTGTTAGGACTTTAAACTCAATAAAAACGCCTTTATAGGATTAGACCGAAAAGGCGTTTTAGTATATACGGAGTTATTTTTCAGTATCAGGTAATTTCCTGATCATAATGAAATAATAAATGCACTTTCTTATATAGAATCCGTTAAGCTTTTTTCAAAAACTCGGATTTTAATGAGAACGGTTGCCCGTCGATTTTGCAGTCTACGTCGTGATCACCGTCCGTTAAGCGGATATTTTTTGCTTTAGTGCCTTTTTTCAGCACAATAGACGAACCCTTCACCTTCAAATCTTTAATTAAAATGACATCGTCTCCGTCTTGTAAGACATTACCGTTGCTGTCTTTCCAGACTTTTTCTTCGCTTTCTTCCGCCGCTTCTTCGCCGGACCATTCGTATGCGCAATCCGGGCAAACGAAATTGATGCTGTCGTGGTACACGTATTCACTTTGGCATTTCGGGCATTTAGGCATTTGATCCATGGTGTTTCCTTGTTGCTGTGTAAACTTGGAGGGCGAGTATAGCAAAAAACGGACGGAAAATCGACCGCACTTTTCGTCATCCGTAATATGATTTGTCTAGCCATTGCGTGTAAAATGTGCTAATTTTTGTTCGTCAATCCGACGGAAATTTTAAATCTCATTATGGCAGACGAACACTCGAATAACGTTACTCAATTAGAGCCGACACAGAAAAAATCTTTTTTTGAATCACTTTTCGGTCGTTTTTTTCAAGGCGAACTGAAAAACCGGGAAGAACTGGTGGAAGTGATTCGTGATTCCGAACAAAACGAACTTATCGATCAAAATACCCGCGAAATGATTGAAGGCGTAATGGAAATTGCCGAATTGCGCGTACGCGATATTATGATTCCCCGCTCGCAAATTGTGTTTATCGACGATACGCAGGATTTAGAGGGCTGTTTGGACATTATCATTGAAACCGCCCATTCGCGTTTTCCGGTTATTGCCGATGAACGCGATAACGTACAAGGTATTCTACATGCCAAGGATTTGTTGAAATTTCTGCGGGAAAAACCGGAAGAATTCGATTTGAAACAGTTGCTGCGTCCGGTGGTGATAGTGCCGGAAAGTAAACGCGTGGATCGTATGCTGAAGGAATTTCGTTCCGAACGTTTCCATATGGCGATTGTAGTGGATGAGTTCGGTGCGATTTCGGGACTGGTTACGATCGAGGATATTCTGGAACAAATCGTCGGTGATATTGAAGATGAATTCGACGAAGAAGAAATTATTGCCGATATCCGTCAGTTGTCCCGTCACACTTATGCTGTGCGGGCGTTAACGGATATTGATGATTTCAATGAACAATTCAAGACGCATTTTGCCGATGAAGAAGTCGACACCATCGGCGGCGTCATTATGCAGGCATTCGGTTATTTGCCGAAGCGGGGCGAAGAAATTACGCTGGAAAATATCCGGTTTAAAGTCACTTCAGCCGACAGTCGCCGTATTATTCAGTTACGTGTTACCGTGACGGATGAACAGTTGGCGGATATTGAAAAGCCGGAAGAAACGTCGGAAGACTAAAAAATTTAGATATTATGGGCTGTTTATGAAAGATAAGCGGACCCTGATTATTCGGTTGGTGGATTCGCTGAAATCCAGCAACCGTTTTGTATTTATTGGATTTGTATGAAAAATTTATTGCCCTATTTTATTGCGTTAATCTCGGGTATGCTCGGCGTTTTCGCTTTTTCCCCTTATGATTATTGGGTTTGCGCCTATGTTTCGTTGCTCGGTTTGCTGTATGCGGCAAAAACAGCGAAAAAATCCACCGCACTTCGGGCGACTTTTCTGTGGGGAATGGGCTTTTTCAGCATCGGTGTCAGTTGGCTGCATGTAAGCATTCATCAATTCGGCGGTTCGCCTTTATGGCTGAGCTATATTTTAGTGCTGTTGCTGGCGGCGTACTTATCTTTATATCCCGTTTTATTCACCTATCTGATCCAACGTTTCAATGTGCGTTCCGCAGTGATGTTCCCCGTGCTATGGACATTCACGGAATTTTTGCGCGGTTGGGTGTTTACCGGTTTTCCGTGGTTGCAGTTCGGTTACACCCAAATCGATACGCCCTTTGCCGGTATCGCACCGATTTTCGGCGTGAGCGGATTAACCTTCTTTGTGATGTGGGGAAGTGCGGTCATTTTTACGATGATTTCTGCGCTGCGGACTTCCCCCCGTAAAATTAACGTCGCTTTGGCAAACGGCATATTGCTTGTTGCGGTCGGCGGATTAGCCGCATTCAGTTCGAGAGTGAATTACGTTAAACCGGTTGAAGAAAAAGCCATGACCATCACGCTGGCGCAAGGCAACATCGAACAAAATCTGAAATGGGATCCGGCCTATCTGGATGCCACTTTGAAAATTTACGGACGCCTGATTAGCGAACGGCTCGGCAAATCGGATTTGATTATCCTGCCGGAAAGCGCATTGCCGGCATTGGAAAACCGCATTCAGTCGTTTTTTGATGAATTGAAGCAGGCGGTGAAAGACAGCAAAACCGACGTGATGATTGGTTCGGTGTATCAGGATGAACAAAGCGGGAAATTGTTCAATTCCATCGTGCTGGTGAACGAACGATATCAACCGGAAACCGCACCGCGTTATAACAAACATCACTTAGTGCCTTTCGGCGAATATGTGCCGCTGGAAACCGTGTTGCGTCCGCTCGGTTCGGTATTTAATCTGCCGATGTCGGCCTTTCGTCAAGGTGCGGAAATTCAGCCTTCGCTGCCGGTGAAAGATCATCGTTTCAGTGCGGCAATTTGCTATGAAATTATTTTGGGTCATCAGCTACAGGAAAATCTGAAAAAGGATACGGATTTTCTGTTAACCGTTTCTAATGATGCTTGGTTCGGCGACAGCCATGGTCCTTGGCAGCATTTGCAAATGGCACGGATGCGGGCATTGGAATTGGGTAAACCGTTAATTCGCGCTACTAATACGGGCATCTCGGTATTTGTTGACGCGCAAGGTAAAATTATCAACCGGGCACCGCAATTCGAGGAAACGGTACTAACGGCGCGTATTGCACCGACGGAGGGCGTAACGCCTTATGCGGCCTTAGGCGACAAACCGCTTTATGCACTTGCCGCGTTGTTGTTGCTAATGCGCGTTCTGGGGGAATGGATAAAACGAAAAATGTTGAAAAATATTCATCCTGCCTGAAAACGAAAATCCCGAAACTCAATCGGTTTCGGGATTTTTACCGTCTGCTTATTATCGGGCACGGAATATGATTCGGCCTTTGGTTAAATCGTAAGGCGTCATTTCTACTGTAACTTTATCGCCCGTTAAAATACGGATATAGTTTTTGCGCATTTTACCGGAAATGTGAGCCGTTAAAACATGACCGTTTTCAAGTTCCACACGGAACATTGTGTTTGGCAAGGTTTCTAAAATAGTGCCTTGCATTTCAATGCTGTCTTCTTTAGCCATTCGCTATTAAGTCCTTTGTTTTAAGTAATATGAAGTAAAAACGGCGTGATTATACTCGCTAAACCGCGAGACTGAAAGGATTTTTGTGTGATTTTTCTACAACTATGCTATGTTTAACGATATTTAACATCTTTTTAACGACAAAATTTCATGGATAATAGAGAAAATATGAAAACTGTCCGAGAAATCATTACCGCCGCGCATTGGGGCGGATTAAAAGTCACGCTGGAAGACGGTATCATTACTGGTTCCGGTACGGCATTTTCTGCCGAACAGGAAAATGCGCTGCAAACCGTTGTCGCCGAACAGGTTTACAGCCCGAACAGAGTGCGTTTTCCCATGGTTAGAAAAGGTTTTTTTGATGGGAATTGTAACCGCACTTTACGCGGGCGAGACCAATGGATTCGGTTATCCTGGACGCAAGCGTTGGATTTGGTTCACAAAGAACTGATGCGGGTACGTCAAAGTTACGGTGCACAAAGCATTTTCGGCGGTTCTTACGGCTGGAAAAGTTCCGGTGCGTTACATTCTTCACGTACGTTATTACACCGTTATCTCAATCTTACCGGTGGCTTTGTCAACAGTTTCAGTGATTATTCCACCGCCGCCGCCCAACAAATTCTGCCTTATGTGGTGGGCGGGAACGAAGTTTATGAGCAAACTTCCGGTTGGGAGACGGTGCTGGAGAATTCGGATATTATCGTGCTGTGGAGCGCGAACCCTGTCACGACATTGTGTAATAGCTGGACGGCGACGGATCAGCAGGGTATAGCTTATTTTCAGCGTGCGCAACAAGCGGGTAAGCGGATTATCTGTATCGATCCCGTTCGCTCGCAAAGTTGTGAGCGGTTAAAAGCCGAATGGTTGCCTATTCGTGCGGGTACCGATGTAGCGTTAATGTTAGGCATGGCACATACCTTAGTACAGGAAGAATTGCTGGAGCGCGATTTTTTGCATACGCATACCCAAGGTTACGAAGTTTTTGAAGCTTATTTGCTGGGAAAAAACGACAATCAACCAAAAACCGCACAATGGGCAAGCGGGATTTGCGGTGTACCGGCAACCCAAATTCAACAGCTTGCGCGCGATTTTTCCCGCCGTCGCACCATATTGATGGCGGGGTGGGGAATGCAGCGGCAGAAACACGGTGAACAGCCGGCGTGGATGTTGGTCGTGCTGGCGGCTATGCTGGGGCAAATCGGCTTACCGGGCGGCGGTTTCAGTTTTAGTCATGTTAACGGTAATGGAGGCGTGGCCCGCTCTCAAGCGGGCGTATTGGGTAAAATCAGCGAAAAATCGGCGAATTTTCCACCGCACTTTGCGGCATCCATTCCCGTGTCCCGATTAACGGATGCGTTGTTGCATCCGTGTAAAACCATTGCTTTCAACGGCGGACAGATAACCTATCCAGATATTAAACTGATTTATTGGGCGGGCGGCAATCCGGTGTCGCAACAGCATGATCTCAATCTTGTGGTTCAGGCTTGGCAACGGCCGGAATGTATTATCGTTAACGAAATCAACTGGACGCCGACCGCTAAAATGGCGGACATCGTATTGCCCGTCACCACCAGTTTTGAACGCAACGATTTAACCCTGTCCGGTTCTTTTTCCGGGCAGCATTTATTTCCGATGAAACAAGTGATAGCGCCGCAATTCGAGGCAAAAAACGATTACGACATTTTTCTTGAGCTGGCGAAAAGAGCGGGTGTCGCCGAACAGTTCGGTGAAGGAAAAAGCGAGTTTGATTGGTTGCGGAATTTTTATTCGTCGCTGCAAAAGTGCGGTCAGAATGTGCCGAGTTTTGAGGCGTTTTGGCAGGCCAATCGGCCCTTTGTTTTCTCTACCGAAGAATCGGTTAAACATTGGGTAAAATACGCGGATTTCCGCCGTGATCCTCAGGCTTATCCGCTTAATACGGCGTCGGGAAAAATTGAAATTTATTCGGAAGCCGTGGCGGCGATGGGCTATGACGATTGCCAAGGGCATCCGATGTGGTTTGAACCGGAAGAATATACGAAACATTGCGACGCGCACTATCCGTTAACGTTAGTGACACCTCATTCGCCTTATCGTCTGCACAGTCAGTTAGCGCATACCTCATTGCGCCAACAATACGCATTAAACGGGCGCGAACCGGCTTGGATTCATCCGATAGATGCCGCGCTATATGGGATTGAGCACGGCGATATGGTGCGTATCGAAAGCCCGCGCGGTCAGGTGATCGTCGCGGCTCATGTGACGGAATCCGTGCGACAGGGGGTGATCGCCCTGTATCAGGGTGCGTGGTATGACCCGTCGAATCCGGGCGAAACGAAAAACAATTTGTGTAAAAACGGTTGTGCCAACGTGTTGACTTCGGACGAGTGTTCATCTCCGCTTTCTCAGGGCAATGCGCCGAATAGCTGTGTCGTTCGGGTGACGAAATTTACCGGAGATATTCCCGCAATTACGGCATTTTCCCCGCCGGATACGGTTTAAATTTTCAGCTAAACGGATAAAAAACATCCTTCATTTTGACCGCCCTTTTACACACAAAGTGCGGTCATTTTTGCGTCGTTTTTGATTTTTTTCAATACGAAAAATTGAAATGAAGACAAGGCAAAACTTTTTGATCTTGATCCTGTTTTTGTCTTTTTTCGGTTGCCTGAAATCGGGATAACAGAGTATATTGGTCTACTATATCTACCCCTATTGGGGTGGAGAATTTATCTTTATGACATGGAGTGATTTATGGCGAAACGAAAAGTTTCTCTCATCGGCGGATTGGTGCTGGTGGGCTTGGGCGCGGCGGTAGTATTGGGCGTTCAAAAGATACTGAAAGAAAACGGGCAAACCTGTATCGACTGTCATAAAGGTATTGCTCATTTCCTGCCGGAAGAGAAAAACGATAACAACGGTAGTGCGGAGTTGGCTAAACACGGCGGTCAACTTTCCGGGGAAAATAAGCTGTTATATGCTTTAACCATCAGTACGGCGAAGTCAACTAACGGCGGTGAAGTGCGGTTAATGCCGTTTGCCGAATTGGCGGACTGGAAAAGCGACGGTGAAAATGTGGCGGCAACCCTTCACGGTTGGCAACAGGTCGGCGCGGAAAGCGTGCTTTATACGGAATTGGGGCAGCGGATTACCATGGCGATACTGGATGATGATGCAAAAGCCGGTGTTTTGGTCAAAAACAAAGTGCATGATTCCGTCACCGATTCGGAATGGCTGGAAGTTTTTCTAGATGTGAACGTACCGAAAAGTGCGGTCACTTCCGACCTGAATTCGCTCAATGTTTTCGGTAAAAATCTGAATGAAACCCATTGCGGCGGATGTCATGCGCCGATTACGGCGGAACATTATACGGCAAATCAATGGATTGGCATGGTGAATTCAATGAAAGACCGGACTTCTTTAACTAAAGATCAGGTGCGCGCGTTAACTATTTATTTACAGCGCAACGCAAAATAAGGATGGAAAAAATGAAAGAAAAAATTAACCAAAAACGTCGCGATTTCTTGAAAAGTTCCTCTTTAGGTGTGGCAGGCGCAACGCTGACCGGCGGCAGTTTAACCGCTAATTTGGCACTGGCGAAAGACACGGCGGAATCGCAAACCGTGGTAACGGCCGCCCATTGGGGACCGCTCGGCGTAGTGGTGGAAAACGGTAAAGTGGTAAAATCCGGTGCGGCGATTCCGCCTGCGATCGAAAACGAGTTGCAATCTGTTGTCGCGGATCAGCTCTATAGCGAAGCCCGGGTGAAATATCCGATGGTGCGCAAAGGTTATTTAGAAGGGAATGGCGACCGCACTTTGCGCGGACGTGACGAATGGGTCCGCGTTTCCTGGGAGCAGGCATTCGAGCTCGTGGCGAAGGAAATGAAACGGGTGCGGGAGAAATACGGCGCAAGGGGGATTTTCGCCGGTTCTTACGGTTGGTACAGCTCCGGCGCTTTGCATGCCGCCCGTACGTTATTACACCGCTATATGAATGTTACCGGCGGTTTTGTCGGTACGAAAGGAGATTATTCTACCGGCGCCGCACAAGTTATTATGCCCCATGTAGTGGGAACGATTGAGGTGTACGAACAGCAAACCAGCTGGGAAGTGTTGCTGGAAAGTACCGACATTATCGTATTATGGGGAGCGAACCCGTTGACAACCATGCGTATCGCATGGACTTCAACGGATCAAAAAGGAATCGAATATTTCAAAAAATTCAAACAGACCGACAAACGGATTATCTGTATTGACCCGGTTCGAAACGAAAGCTGCGAATATCTGGGGGCAGAATGGATCCCGGTCAATACCGGAACGGATGTGCCGTTAATGTTGGGAATCGCTCACACTTTAGTCAGCGAAGATAAACACGATAAAGCCTTTTTGCAAAAATACACCCGCGGTTATGATAAATTTGAAGAATATCTATTGGGTAAAACGGACGGTCAGGTAAAAAATGCCGAATGGGCAAGCGGCATTTGCGGTGTGTCGGCAGATGTGATTAAAACGTTGGCTCATGACTTCAGTACAAAACGTACCATGCTGATGGGCGGTTGGGGCATGCAACGGCAACGTCACGGCGAACAGAGTCACTGGATGATGGTGACGTTAGCGGCTATGATTGGTCAAATCGGTTTGCCGGGCGGCGGTTTCGGTCTGAGTTATCATTATTCGAACGGCGGAGTTCCGACTACCACCGGCGGGGTGTTGGGATCCATTACGGCCAATCCGTCTGTCGCAGCGGGAGCAAAAACCTGGTTGGACGAAACATCGCAATATTCTTTCCCGTTGGCGCGTTTAACGGATGCCCTGTTAAATCCGGGGAAAACGATTCAATATAACGGTTCGGAAATAACCTATCCCGAAATCAAGTTGATTTACTGGTGCGGCGGCAATCCGTACAGCCATCATCAGGATACCAATTTAATGGTGAAAGCCTGGCAGAAACCGGACACGATTATTGTCAATGAAATAAACTGGACGGCGACGGCTCGTATGGCGGATATTGTTCTGCCGGCAACCACCAGCTATGAGCGTAACGATCTGACTATGTCCGGCGATTATTCGATGCTGAATATATTTCCGATGAAACAGGTTGTGGAACCTCAGTTTGAAGCAAAAAACGATTTTGATATATTCGCCGAATTGGCAAAACGTGCCGGCGTAGAAGAACAGTTCACCGAAGGCAAGACGGAAATGCAATGGCTGAAAGATTTTTATCAAACCGCTTTTACCGCAGCGCGTAATGCCAGTGTCACTATGCCGAAATTCGAACAATTCTGGCAGGAAAATAAACCGATTACTTTTGAAGCGTCGGAAAAAGCGAAAAAATGGGTACGTTACGAAGAATTCAGGGAAGATCCGTTGCTCAATCCGTTGGGTACGCCATCGGGTAAAATTGAGATTTTCTCCGAAACTATCGCTAAAATGAATTATGACGATTGCAAAGGTTATCCGAGCTGGATGGAACCGGAAGAATATGCCGGTAATGTTACGGCGGAATATCCGTTGGCTTTAGTCACTCCGCATCCGTACTACCGTTTGCACAGCCAACTTGCCCATACTTCACTGCGCCAGAAATATGCCGTTAAGGATCGCGAACCGGTGTTGATTCATCCGGATGACGCGAAATCCCGCAGTATTGCCGACGGCGACGTAGTACGTATTGAAAGTCCGCGCGGGCAAGTGCTGGCGGGCGCCGTGGTTACCGATGGCGTGATAAAAGGTACAATCGCACTGCACGAAGGCGCATGGTATGACCCGTTGAACCCGGGCGAAACGGAAAAGCCGCTGTGCAAAAACGGTTGCGCTAACGTGTTAACCCGTGACGAAGGTACGTCAAAGCTGGCGCAAGGTAATTCGCCGAATACCTGTATCGTTCAAATCGAGAAGTATCGGGGCGAGGTGCCGGAAGTAACGGTATTCAAGCAGCCTAAAACGGTAAAATCTTAAAGAAAACCGACCGCACTTTGATCGCGGTCTTTTTTATATTTGAGTAAAATTCACTGTAAAGTGCGGTTATTTTTTGGTACATTATGCACAATTTTTTCCAAACTTAAAAATTAAGCGCAGTTTAATCGAAATTTAACGGAATTCTTATGTTATTTAAAAAAATTCGCGGATTATTTTCAAATGATCTTTCTATCGATTTAGGTACGGCGAACACCCTGATTTATGTGAAGGGCCAAGGCATTGTATTGGACGAACCTTCGGTGGTAGCAATCCGTCAGGGACGCGGCGGCAATAAAAGTATCGCGGCGGTCGGTAAAGATGCAAAATTAATGTTAGGCCGTACATCAAACAACATTACGGCTATTCGCCCGATGAAAGACGGCGTAATTGCCGATTTTTCGGTGACTGAAAAAATGTTGCAACATTTCATCAAACAAGTTCACAGCAGCAACTTCCTGCGTCCGAGTCCGCGCGTCGTCATCTGCGTGCCGGCGGGAGCGACGCAAGTAGAGCGTCGTGCGATTAAAGAATCCGCTTTTGGCGCGGGTGCACGCGAAGTGCATTTGATTGTTGAACCGATGGCGGCGGCGATCGGGGCGAAATTACCGGTTTCTACACCGACGGGTTCGATGGTCATCGATATTGGCGGCGGTACGACGGAAATTGCGGTTATCGCATTAAACGGCGTAGCCTATTCTTCTTCCGTACGGATCGGCGGGGATAAATTCGACGAAGCGATTATTGCTTATGTGCGTCGTACCTTCGGTTCGTTGATCGGTGAATCTACGGCGGAGCATATTAAACATGCTATCGGTACCGCCTATATTCAGGAAGACGATGAAATTTTAGAGATGGAAGTGTTTGGCAGTAACCTGGCGGAAGGCGTACCGCGCGCCTTTACCCTGACTTCTCGAGATGTACTGGAAGCTATCCAACAACCGCTGGAAGGCATCGTCAGAGCGATGAGAACCGCATTGGAGGAATGTAAGCCGGAACATGCGGCGGATATTTATGCGCACGGTATGGTATTAACCGGCGGAGGTGCGTTGTTACGTAACATCGATATTTTATTAGCCAAGGAATCGGGGGTGCCGGTCGTTATTGCCGATGATCCGCTGACTTGTGTGGCGCGTGGCGGCGGTGAAACATTGGAAATGATCGATCAATACGGCGCAGATATTTTTAGCGAAGACTAATATTTTTCTTATAATAAAAAGTGCGGTTAAATTTGACCGCACTTTTTATCTGTTTTTGTGATTTAATGAAACCTATTTTCAGCAAAGCCTCACCCTTAGGGTTGCGTTTATTTTTTGCCGTTGCGGCATCAATTACGCTGATTCTGACGGACGGGCAGACAAATACCATGATCAAAGCCCGCAGTTTTATGGAAACCGCGGTCGGGGGATTGTATTATATTGCCAATACACCGCGTACGGTACTGGATAATGTATCGGAGAATCTGGTGGATACCGGCAAACTGCAAATTGAGAATAAAGTATTGAAAGAACAGTTGCGCGAAAAAAACGCGGACTTGTTATTGTTGGATCAACTTAAGGTAGAGAATCAACGTTTGCGTTTATTACTCAATTCGCCGTTACGTAAGGATGAATATAAAAAAATCGGTGAAATTCTGACCGCAGAAACCGATCGTTACCGCCAGCAGGTGGTGATTAATCAGGGCGGAGAAGACGGTGCTTATGTAGGCCAACCGGTAATTGATGAAAAAGGTGTCGTAGGGCAGATTATTTCCGTCGGTGAAAAAAGCAGCCGGGTATTGTTGATTAGCGATGTGACGCACTCTATTCCCGTTCAGGTTTTACGCAATGATGTGCGGGTGATTGCCAGCGGTTCGGGGCGTACCGATGAATTGACATTGGATAACGTACCTCGTTCCGTGGATATTGTGAAAGGCGACTTATTAGTGACATCCGGTCTGGGCGGACGTTTTCCGGAAGGGTATCCGGTCGCGGTGGTGGAAAGCGTGTCGCGCGACGGTTCCAATTATTTTGCCACGGTAACGGCGAGTCCGTTAGCGTCGCTTGAACGTTTACGTTATGTGTTATTGGTGTGGAGTAACGAAGAATTACATAAATTCCAGGCCAGTTCGCCTGAAGATGTGCGTAATACGGTACAACAGCGTTTAGCCAATAAAGAACGCGGCGTCGATACGAAAAAGGCTTTAGTGACGGAAGGCAACGAAAATACCAAAGAAAACATTGAAAAAGACGATATTTCGATGCCTGAAAATTTACCGGAAATGAACAGTAACGATCATCAGCTTTCGCCTGAAATACAGGAACACAGAGAAGAAGATTAATGAACGGACGATTTTTGTTACAGGTTATCGGACTGGTAGCGGTTTTTGTGGTGGCTTTAGTGCTTGAAATCGCACCTTGGCCGAGCGGTTTCCAAAGTTTCAAACCCTCTTGGCTGATTCTGATTTTAACTTATTGGATTCTGGCATTACCGGCGACGGTAAATGTCGGTACGGCATTTGTGCTGGGCATTATTTGGGATTTGGTGATCGGTTCTATTTTAGGCGTACACGGCTTAGTCCTTTCCGTTTTTGCTTATTTTGTTGCGCGTTATCATCAAATTCTCGGCAATTTATCTCTCTGGCAGCAAAGTCTGTTGATGATGATCGCCGTTTTTGTTATTCGATTTAGTATTTTTCTGGTGGAATTGTTTATTCACAGTGCGGTATTCGATTGGAAAGATATCTTCGGCGCATTGATTACCGGCGCATTATGGCCGTGGGGATTTTTATTATTACGTAAAATGCGTCGCCAACTAGGTTTGTATTGAGGTTTTAAAAATTAGGTATGATACATGGAAGAAAAGGTTGCCGTTATTACTTCCGGTATTAGAAGGAAAAGCCTTGGGCAACAGAATAGTTTCGGAGACATAAGTGCGGTCAAAAAACTCAGGATTTTTTGACCGCACTTTTTATAAGAAAGAATTAACGTAAGAACGCGGGAATTTTTTTCTCGTATGCCGCAATCGCATCTTCATGTTGCAAGGTTAAGCCGATGTTATCCAAGCCTTCCAACAGACAATGGCGACGGAATTCGTCTAACTCAAAATGATAGACTTTGTCACCCACAGTGACGGTTTTCGCTTCTAAATCCACATGAATCTGTTTGCCCGGATTAGCCCACACCCAGTGAAAAATTTCGTCGACTTCTTGTTCGCTTAATTTAATCGGTAACATATGATTGTTTAAGCTGTTGTTGTAAAAAATATCCGCAAAGCTTGGCGCGATCATCACTTTGAAACCGTAATCTGCCAGCGCCCAAGGCGCATGTTCGCGGGAAGAACCGCAACCTAAGTTTTTACGCGCTAAAAGAATTGTTGCGCCTTGGTATTGCGGGAAATTCAACACGAATTCCGGATTCGGACGGGTTTCTTCCGCATCAAGATAACGCCATTCGTGGAATAAATGCTTGCCGAAGCCTACGCGGGTGATGGCTTGTAGAAATTGTTTCGGAATAATTGCGTCGGTATCTACGTTCGCGGCGTCCAATGGAACAACCAAGCCTGAATGTTGTTTTAATCCTGCCATGTTTATCTGTCCTGTTTTGTAGGGTGGGTATGCTTACCCACCTTTGCGAGTTTGTTTATATTTTGGGGTGGGCTGGCATGCCCGCCCTGCTAGTTTAATTTTATCGTACGAATATCAACGAATTTCCCGAACACCGCCGCCGCCGCCGCCATTGCCGGGCTGACTAAATGAGTGCGACCGTTACGGCCTTGGCGACCTTCAAAGTTTCGATTTGAAGTGGAAGCGCAACGTTCCCATTCGCCTAAGCGGTCGTCGTTCATACCCAGGCACATTGAACAGCCCGGATTGCGCCATTCCGCACCTGCGGCGATAAAGATTTTGTCCAGCCCTTCTTTTTCCGCTTGTTCTTTCACTAATCCGGACCCCGGAACCACAAGCACTCGTTTCACGTTATCCGCTTTTTTACGGCCTTTCATCACTGCGGCGGCGGCACGTAAATCTTCAATACGCGAGTTGGTACAGGAGCCGATAAATACTTGATCTACCGGCACATCTTTTAAATCGGTATTGGCTTGTAAACCGATATAGGCCAGCGCTTTTTCTGCCGATGTTTTGGTCACGGGATCGCTCATTTCTGCCGGGTTCGGTACCAGTTGATCAATTGCGATAACTTGGCCGGGGTTGGTTCCCCACGTTACTTGCGGTGCGATATCTTTTGCTTCTAATACGACCACGGTATCGAATTGCGCATCGTCGTCGGATTTTAAGGTTTTCCAATATTCGATTGCGTCATCCCAATCTTTACCTTTTGGCGCATGCGGACGATCTTTTAAGTATTCAAACGTGGTTTCGTCAGGTGCAATCAGACCAGCTTTAGCACCGAATTCAATTGCCATATTACATACCGTCATACGGCCTTCCATCGAAAGATCGCGAATCGCTTCGCCGCAGAATTCCACTACGTGACCGGTGCCGCCCGCCATAGTGGTTTTACCGATAATCGCCAACACGATGTCTTTTGCCGTGATACCCGGGTTCACTTTACCGCGCACTTCCACTTTCATATTTTTTGCGCGGGCTTGTTTTAAGGTTTGAGTGGCAAGTACGTGCTCCACTTCGGAGGTTCCGATACCGAAAGCCAATGCGCCGAATGCACCGTGAGTGGCGGTGTGAGAGTCGCCGCATACGATCGTCATACCCGGTAAAGTCAAGCCTTG